>QHXE01000344.1 GCA_003222835.1 Acidobacteriota bacterium
TGTAGAGGAGAGAGAAATCCGCAATAAGATGGTGGAAGAGTTTTCCGATTTCAAGATCGAAGGCGGCTTAACCCTGCCACACACTTACAAGATCACGTTGTCCGTCGATGCGCAGGGCGGAACCTTCTTAGCTGATTGGATTGCTAAGCTCACTCAATTCGACTTTAACCAGCCGATTGATCCCAGTTCGTTTAGCGTCAACCCTAACTAAGAGACTCCAAAGTGCCGCGACTTCAGAATAATGGATGGACTTTCAGTTTTTCGGATGGCTTGCTGCCTACCGGGATTCTGGGAGCGGCCAAGTTGAAAAGCGCGATGCGCGTGAATCAGCTTGATTTCTTAGCACATTGACTGCATTAGCTGGCATGATTCAGCCAGGAGACTTCTGCCTCGAACTCTTGGCTATCTACTTGCCTTCAAGCTTTCGCTCATGGCTGTCTTGCAGAAGGTATCGTAATACGGAGGCGACCAAGGCTCCCAGTTCAATCTGACGGCGGTCAGCAATTCTAAGGCGAACAGTTTGGAGAACTCATTCATTAATCATCGTCTTAGATTGATCCAATATTAAGGATCGAGTGCCAAAGAATTGAAAAATAAATCTTGACGCAGGATCTTTTGGCTATATACTGCGCGCATATTTTTGTGGTCATCATTCCGAGGCTCGAAGTGCGGAGCCTTGAACTAGAATCTACAACTAGTCGTCGTTTTTAAAGTGGCGATTACTCGCCATTCGGTTTTCCAATTAGTCGCCAGGAATGGGCGCTC
This sequence comes from Acidobacteriota bacterium, assembly GCA_003222835.1. The sequence continues at coordinate 766 of QHXE01000344.1, forward strand.
GGTGATCGGTAACCGCGTGTCGGATTCCTGGAGCAACTTCTATTCACAGGAGGATCTAGCCAAATGAAAAGACTTTCGTTCTTTTTAGCGTTGGCCGTTTGCGTCGGAGTTCTTCTTACTCTGAGCAGTACGCCAGCCTTTGCGCAGGGCGAAACAGGCAGCGTCACCGGCGTCGTGACCGACGCACAAGGCAGTACGGTTGCGGGTGCCGACGTAACGCTGACTGACGTCGCCACGAAGAGTCCGCGTACTACTACAACCAACGATTCGGGAAGATACCATTTCGCCAGCGTTCCGGTTGGTACCTACGATATCACGATCACTAAGTCCGGCTTTAAGGTGCACAAGGCTGCTGCCCAGAAGGTCTCGATCGCAACGCAGCTAACACTTGATGTCGCACTGGAGGTCGGCGCCCTCAGCGAGACCGTGGTGGTTACGTCCCAGGCGGGCTCGGAACTTCAGACAGCGAATGCAACGATTGGCAACACCATCGACTTGAAGAATCTTGAGTTGCTGCCGAACCTTGGCCGCGACGCAACTTCGCTGTTGTCGCTGCAGCCAGGTGTGACGCCGAGAGGCGATATCGCCGGCAGCTACATGGACCAGAACACTTTCACCGTAGATGGCGGTAACAACACGGATGATATGGCCGGCAACACCATCGGATACATTCAGAACTTTACCGGTCTCGCCGGCAGCCAGACCAACGGCATGGCTTCCGGTGTGGTGGCTACTCCGATTGAGAGTGTCGAGGAATTCAAAGTCAGCACCTTCGGTCAAACGAATGACTTTAACGCCTCAAGTGGCGCGCAGGTCCAAATGGTCACCAGGCGCGGCACCGATCAATGGCACGGCTCGGGGTACGGTTACTATTACGCCACCAATCACGGCGCCGCTAACTCATGGGTAAATAATCACACGGTATTTACAAAGGGCGTTGCGCCAACCGGCACACCATGTCCCGCGGGAACAACCCTAGCCACAGGCGGAAACAATTGTGTCATGCCTTACACACCGATCATTCCGAACCATCGGAGCCGCTTCGGCTTTAGCATCGGTGGTCCGGTCGTGCCCTGGAAGATATTAGGCGGGAAGACCTACCTGTTTTTCAACTATGAGGGCTTCCGTTTTCCGGGCACGGGACTGTTCGAAAGAGCCTATCCCACCGCCGCGATGCGCGCCGGCGTGATTCAAGTTCAAGACAGCACAGGCGCATACATACCTTACAATCTGAATCCTTTTCCGGTTACCGTAGTCGTCGGAAATAGCGCGGTTAACGTCCCTAACTCTGCGACGCGGCTTTGCGCTTTAGCGGCCTACGGCAGCACGTGCGGTGGAGCCGCCGGCGCGGCCTTGGATCCGCGAAACATCGGTATGAGTCCCACCATCAGCACTTTGTGGTCGAAGTTCCTGCCCCTGCCGAACGATCCCGGTCCCGCTGCGGGCGACCAATTCAACACGCAGGGATTCCTCGCGGGCATCCGATTGCCGCTGACTTCCAACAGTTATGTTGGCCGCATCGATCACGACTTTAACTCGAAGCATCGCTTCTTTACGTCGTTTCGAGCTTTTAAGTTGCTTAACGTTACCAACAATCAGGTGGACGTTGGCGGCTTTTTCGCCGGTGATACCTTGGGATCGTATGTATCCAAGGCTCCGCGGCCACAGCTTGGCGAACTCTGGGTGGTGGGACTTACCAGCACCCTTAGTCCACGGCTTACTAATGACTTGCGTATGAGTTATCTGTGGAACTGGTGGCAGTGGTCCACGCAGCAAGATCCTCCTCAATTGCCAGGACTGGGCGGAGCCTTGGAGATTGCTCCCGCCGGTACGGCCGGAAGTGCGGAGAGCGTTAATGCGCTAATCCCGTATAACGTAAACAACCAGAGCACGCGCCAGCGTGTTTGGGACGGCCAGGACAAGATGCTGCGCGACGACCTGACCTGGGTCAAGGGCAATCACTTGTTCCAGTTCGGCGGGCAAGTGCAGAAGAATTTCAATTATCACACGCGCACGGACAACTTGCATACCGGCCGCAGTGGCTACCGCCGGCCTGAGTTCCACCTACACAAACCTTGCTTCATCGGTTTTTGGTCTGGTGGGGCTGAGTCAGGTAATTTACTCGCGCAAGGGTTCAAGTCTGGCAATACAGCCAATCGGCACCCAGGCCGAGGAGTCAAGCACCATCAAGTACTACAGTGGGTACTTTGCTGACACCTGGCGTCTGAAGCCCAGCCTGACGGTCAACTTGGGCTTGAGCTACATGTACGAAACGCCTCCGGTTGAGAAAAATGGCGCGCAAGTCGAACTCGTGGATGCGAGTGGCGCCTTAGTCCATACGGACAAGTTCCTGGCCGCGCGGAAGGCCGCAGCCTTGGCCGGACAGGCTTACGCTCCGGTTCTCGGGTTTGAGACTACCGGCAACCTCCACATTAATTACCCGTACACTCCGTTCAAGGGTGGGATAAGCCCACGAGTTGCTTTGGCTTGGAGTCCGAATTATCGTTCGGGTCTCCTCGGCAAACTTGTTGGCGAAGGCAAGACGGTTTTACGTGGGGGTTTCGGACGAAGCTTTGGCCGCATCAATGGCGTGAACCAGGTTCTGGTTCCGCTGCTGGGGCCGGGACTGCTGCAACCAGTTACCTGCGGCTTCACCCTTAGTAATGGGACCTGTGGGACGAGCAACACTCTGAATAATGTGTTTCGCATTGGCCCGGATGGTTTGGTCGCGCCGTTGCAGTCTCCTTCAGCTACTCTGCCGCAACCCTTCTTCCCGGGTGTCGGTGGACAGGCTGTAGCCGGAGACTCGACAGTGTTGGACCCGGATTACAAGCCGGAGAAAGTGGACACCTGGGACTTTACCATCCAGCGTCAGATATCGCGGAAGTTATCGTTCGAGGCTGGATACATGGGTAAGCGAAGCAGGAACATCTTCGAAGAGATTAACCTCGATGCGGTTCCCTACATGATGACGCTTGGAGGTCAAACGTTCGCTAACGCTTATGCCAAGGTTTGGACCGCACTCTGCTTTCCGGGAAACGGCGGCCGTTGCTCACAGTTCGACATACTCGGTCGGGCAGCGGCGATCGCAGCGGTTCCCAATCAACCGTTCTTCGAGGCTGCGCTTGGCGGAACCGGCTCCTCTTTCTGCGGCGCAACGAGTTGCACACAGGCTTTGCTTAACAATACAAGTGTGATCAATTCGACTGGCTCGACCAATCTTTTTGGCCAAACGCGAGTCTCCGACTTGTGGGCGTTTCTCAACGGCAGAAGTTCCTGGGCTCTTGGCAAAACGATGCTTAGCTCGCAAGCTACGGCAATCAATACGACCACCAGCCTGGGTTACTCGAACTATCACGCGGCGTTCTTGACGTTGAAGATGAGCGACTGGCACGGTCTAACCTCGATCTCCAACTTTACCTGGAGTAAGGCGTTGGGCACTGGTCAGATTGGGCAGTACAACAGCTCGAATCAATGGCTGGACATCTGGAATCCCAAAGCCAGTTATGGACCGCAGATTTTTGATCTCAAGTACATCTTTACTTCTGGCTGGAGCTACAGACCACCGTTCTTCAAGGGCGAGCACGGTTGGAAGGGCAAGCTGCTTGATGGCTGGTCCGTCTCGCCGTTCCTGACTGCGCAGAGCGGTTTCCCGATCGGAATCGGCTATTCCGAATCAGCCTGTTCAGCCTGTCAGGGCTTTGGCGAGATGGGAAACACTGCGAGTTCCGGCAGCGCATTTGAAAGCGCGCTTCCGATTTCGCCGTTTACCGCCGGCCATTCAGCCCACACTGCCGTTCCCGGTTCCGTTATTGCGATCAACGGGGTCAACGTCAGCGTAGGCACAAACAACTCGAGCCAGCTCAATATATTTTCAGACCCGGCGTCAGTTTTAGCTAACTTCCGCCGCTGCGTCCTGGGAATTGATACAAGCTGCGGCAGTGTTGGAAATCTACGAGGCTTAAACCGCTGGAATTTGGACGCGACGATCGCTAAGGAGATCAAGTTCACCGAGCGAGTTGGGGCCACGTTCACGGTTCAATTCACGAACGTGCTGAATCACTTCCAGCCATCGGATCCTAGCAGCTTGACTCTTACCACAAGCGCGAACTTTGGCAGGATTACCAGTGCGGTGTACGCCGCGCGTCAGATGGAAATTGGCGCAAGGATTCACTTCTAACAACCTTAACCAACCTAACCTATGAAGAGGGGGCCGCGCAATTCGGCCCCCTTTTCTTATTTGCCGGACGACATTCTGAAACCTTTAGATATAGATATCGTGCCAACAAATCGACTGTTGAAGTGAATGGTTGTTCGTCGCGCCATCGAAGGGCACTTCTAGTGGACAACAAAAACTGGATTGCAACGCCGGCGTGAAAACTGCGGTTCAGGTGCGCTTTTGCTTGTTCGCGGGTTTGTTGTTTTTCAATAGGTCGCATAGGCCATCTCTGGCCTGCGGACTTTTCCAAACGGACCCGTCGCCATACAAAATGCATTGAATCACTCCCTGCTCGAGGAACTTAGGATGAGTATCCTTCCCGGAATTGGAAGCGCGAACGATTCGCGTTGGTGGGCTGCGCAAGTCGCTTTGCAGAGTCACCGTCTTGTTCTTTGCAATCTTCGCATAGCTTACAAACTGATGGCCACTGACCTGTGCTCTACTGCGCGGATCAATGAAGAGATAATCCCACGCGATTCCGTCAATTATCTTGAAGCCCAGGTTTCTAATCTTCATCGAGTAATTGTAGAAGATCGGCAGCCGGCTCGGCGTCGAAGGGAATTCGTCATTGGCTTCGGCAGCCGCGCTTCGTGCTTTGGTCGCCACACGCGTGGCGTCGAGCGCGCTGGTCGGCGCCGCGGCGGAAGTCCTTGATGCCGGATCGACAAAACTGCCGTTTGCCGGAATAACCGAAGGATCAAAATTGCGGGGGAGTCTGACCTGCTTCTCCCAGTGAAGTTTGAGGATCTCGATATTCGGTGCGGCAGCGCTCTGGGCTTCTTGTCCAAATGAAGCGCCGGGTGGAATCAGCCCCAGGAAAAGCAGCTGGCAGAATAGGCTGACGAAACGACGCTGGTGTCTCGAGTCCATGGCCATGCCTCCAATTCAGTCGCGATACTCTGCGCTGATTCTTAAAAGCGGACCGGGTGGGACGTTCTCGCAGAGGTTCGCCCCGGAAAGGACCTTTCTCTTTGACCTCTGACCTCTCCGTGGAACTCTACGGGTTCTACCGTTAAGTCCTTGCGGACTATCGCCAACCGCAAGTGTAGATAGCGCCTTGCTCCTTCGCGATTTCCGCAAACCGTTCTTCATACGGCCTGGCATATTCCTCAACCGCGCGTTTGATTTTTGCGAACAGGCGACAATGAAACTTTTCTTTCTCAACGCGGTCGCGAAGGAAGAGCATTGCGTTCGCTTCGCCCCAATACTCGCGGTCCTCCCAAATCTCGACTGGGTTGCCGCCCATCTTTTGCGCCATTTCAACCAGCCGCGGATCGTTAACGTTGTGGCCGTTACTTAGAAAGATCTTGTTGTACGCCGGCACCAATTGAAGCTGAAGGCTGTACAAGACTTGAGAAGTGGTGGACATCTTCATGATATGGCCAAACTCATGTGCGAGTTTTGTTGCCGCCAGAGTATTCCCACTGATCAACCTGGATGATTCAAAAGGCTCCAGCGCATTCATTACCGGATAATAGACGGAAGTCGGGAAGCCCTGATCGATGCGGCTGCCCAGGCTGATCGTAGCCGCGACGAGTTCTCCGGCTTCATTCCACTTGTACTTTCCCGAGCCGCCGCCTTGCTTGTTAGACCCGCTAATAGTAATGGTAAGCACGAAACGCGGATGGTGCGCGTACATTTCCCATTGCACTTTTCCAATGTCGGTAGAAAGAAACTCATCCTTCCACTCTTGATATCTCTTTTGGTATTTACTCGGGACAACCTCGCGAATGCCTCCACTCTCAGGTTGCGAAGCGACATAGTTGCTGGGCATCGAATTAAGCGCGGACCTTGCGGGTTGCTGGGCAGCGCTTTGATGTGCGGCGCCCAGGGTTGCGATAAACAGCACAGACAAGCCAATCAGCCGGGTTGTTCTCACGAATCGATCCTCCTCAAGTAAACAGTGATGTAATTAAGCCGAGAGGATGATAGTAGCAATTATTTGTAAACTAACTCTCTTGCCAAGTCAACGAATAAAATTCTGCTTTTTCAATGTCTAAATCGCCTAGGCTCGCTGGCGTTTTGGCGTGGCTTTATTGTTCTTAAGGAGATCACCCACGCCATCGACGAATCCAGACTCGCGCTATTAAGTGCTAACCGCGCGGTCCAATATACTACGTGTCTTACTAAAACGCACCGTTAATTTCGTTCAAATCCTATTCGCTTCGCCTGCAGTATTTTTCAGAGTCCCAAAATTCCAAAAATAAGCCTTGACGCACTGGCTTTTGGTTATATACTTGCGGCCATCATTTATCCGAGGCTCTCGATCGAGAGCGGAACTAATTAAGGGCACTACTCGCCGCTGTTTAGTTGAGGTTCACTCGCCTTTGGTTTTCGTCTTACCAAGGAGAAGCCATGCTTAGTGACTTTGTAGGACTGTCACAGTCTCACCACGATTTCTATCTTAGGAGGATCTGCATATGAAAAGAACTTCACTCTTTCTAACATTGACTGTTCTCGTCAGCGTCTTCTTCGCTCTTAACCCAGCATCAATCCGAGGGCAAACAGCGTCATCCGGCAGCGTTACAGGCCAGGTGTCAGACCCGCAAGGGGCCATTGTGGCGGGCGCCGACGTCACTCTAACCGACACTGCGACCAAGAGCGCGTTAACGACCACAACCAACGACGCCGGTCGTTATAACTTTCCGGTGGTCAATCCGGGAGTCTACGACATAGTCGTAACCAGACAAGGTTTCAAGACCGCCAAGTTCAGCGCGCAGAAGGCGAGCATCGGCTCTGTCTTGACTGTTAACGTTGCTTTGGAAGTCGGCGCCCTGACTGAAACAGTTGTCGTGACCTCAGCAATGGCTGGTACCGAACTTCAGACGACGAATGCGACGGTCGGCACGACGATCAACCTAAAAGAACTCGAACTGTTGCCAAACCTGGGTCGGGACGCCACCACGCTAATGGCGCTTCAGCCTGGCGTCACGCCCGCCGGCAATGTTGCCGGCGCCGTTAGTGACCAGAATAGCTTTTCAGTCGATGGCGGCCAGAACTCGGACGACATGTCCGGAGACCAGGTTGGTTACACAGTGAACTTTACGGGCAGCGGCGGGGCTCAAACTAACGGTATCGCTTCCGGCGTAGTGCCGACCCCGATCGAGAGCGTTGAAGAATTCAGAGTTAACACCTTCGGTCAGACGGCTGACTTCAACGGTTCTATAGGGGCGCAAGTCCAAATGGTGACTAAACGGGGATCCGATCAATGGCATGGCTCGGGATACGGGTACTATTGGACGCCCAATATCCTCGGCGCCAACGCATGGAAAAATAACCATACAAAGTTTACGAAAGGCTCGCCTTCCACACCCCGAGACTGTGCGGCTGGCACGACGCTTCATACAGGCGACAACAATTGCATCATGCCCTATACGCCGATAATTCCGAATCAACGAAAACGCTTTGCCTTCACGATCGGCGGACCGATGATCCCGTTCAAGTTCCTCGGCGGTAAAACTTATGTGTTTGCCAACTACGAAGGCTTTCGATATGGCGGAGTGGGCACATTCGAGCGCGCTTATCCGACAGCAGCGATGCGCGCGGGAGTGATTCAAATTCCAGATGCGAGCGGTGTCTGGCAGCCATATAACCTTAATCCTTTTCCTGTTACGGTCACCATTGGAAATTCCAACTTCGCTTCTTCACCGCTTCGGACCGTCACCGTAGCGCCATGTGCGCGAACTGGGGGGGCTTCCTGCGATCCGCGGGCAAATGCGGCGAACGCGACCCCAAATCCTCTGATAACCCAATTGTGGAATACGATTCCACTGCCCAATGATCCGCTGAGCGGCGGCGACCAATTCAACACTCAGGGCTATCTTTCGACCATCAGGCTACCGCTCACGTCCAACGTCTATGTGGGCCGGATCGATCACGACTTCAATTCGAAGCACCGGTTCTTCACTTCCTTCCGTGCTCAGCATCTGATCAGTACCGTGAATACTCAGGTAGACGTTGGCGGTCTGCTGCCCGGCGCCACGCGTGGACAATATGGTTCGACGGCGACGCGCGTGCAAACCCCTGAACTACTCGTATTCGGACTTACTAGCACTCTGTCCCCAACCATTACTAACGACTTGCGGGCGAGTTATCTGTGGAACTGGTGGGGATGGGGCGCCTCTGGCATTCCACCGCAACTTGCGGGCTTGGGGGGCGCGGTCGAGATAGCAACGCCCACCACCACGGATGCTGAAACCGCCGGCACTGGTGCGCTCATACCCTACAACGTTAACACCCAAAGCGTGCGGCAGAGAACCTGGGATGGTCAGGACAAGATGCTCCGCGACGATCTCTCGTGGCTGCATGGCAACCACCTGTTCCAGTTCGGCGGCTTCTTCCAACGCAACGTGGACTTTTTCTCACGCACGGACAACGGCACGACAATCAGTAACCAGATTGTCTATCAGGTTGCAAAGAAGTCAATCAGCTTCACGAACTTCTTTCCGAGTAACCTGCCAAACACTACTGCCGCGCAGACTAGCTATGGGAACCTGGCAACTGAGGTGCTGGGTCTAGTGGGTTTTACACAAGTGCTATACACGCGTGAAGGCAGTGACTTGGCGATACAGCCGCTCGGTAAGCAATCCCAGGTGAGAAGCACGATTAAGACTTACAACATGTATTTCAACGATACTTGGCGCATGTCACCGACATTTACCTTGAGCGCTGGCGTAGGCTACACCGTCGAGACACCTCCCACGGAGGAACAAGGAAGGCAAGTGACACTGGTCTACCAGGATGGTACTCCGGTTCACGCGGCTGACTTTCTTGCCAAACGGAAAGCCGCGGCGTTGGCCGGACAGGCTTATGCTCCGATCGTCGGTTTCGAAACTGCCAGGAACTTAAAGCTCAAGCATCCCTACAATCAATTCAACGGTGGAATCAGTCCGAAGCTGTCTGTGGCCTGGAATCCGCAGTTTAAGTCCGGCATTTTGCACAGAATTTTTGGCGAAGGCAGCACGGTATTTCGTGCCGGATATGGCCGGCAGTTTGGACGCTTGAATGGCGTCAACAATCTGCTCGTTCCCATGTCGGGTCCAGGCTTGTTGCAATCAGTAACTTGCAGCCTCGCCTCGATGAATGGTCAATGTCTGACTTCCGGTTCTGTAAACGTGGGCAACGTATTTCGCATTGGGCCAGATGGTCTAACGGCGCCGCTGCCAGCACCGACCCAAACCTTACCACAGCCCTTCTTGCCCGGTGCGCTACAGAATGGGATTTTGAATCCGGTAGGAGGAGATTCAAGGGCCGTCGATTTTGATTACCGGCCAGAATCAACCGACAACATCGACTTCACCATTCAGCGTAGCGTTGGTAGGAAAATGTCTCTTGAGGTCGGTTATCTTGGCAGGAGAATTCAGCACGAGTTCGCGGAAGTCGATCTCGATAGCGTTCCTTACATGATGACACTAGGGGGCCAGACTTTCGCCGACGCTTACGCGAAGCTTTATGTAGCGATGTGTGGGCTGGGACCGGCCTGTGCGAACAACTCTTACACTGGAGCGGCACAACCTTTCTTCGAGGCAGCGTTAACGCCGGGAACGGGTTACTGCGCTACCTTTACAAGCTGTACCGCTGCCGTGGCTGCGAAGGAACTGGCTCGGTTCGCGAACGTGCAGGTTTCCGATATCTGGGCCAATCTAAATGCAGGAGTGGGCTGGAAACTTGGTAGAACCATGTTGAGCGATCAGGCGACTACCATCGGCCTCAAGTCGGCGCTCGGGTACGGGAATTACAACGCTGCATTCTTCACCCTTAGGGTTCGCGACTGGCACGGAATCACGGCGGTCTCGAATTTTACCTGGGGCAGGTCACTCGGCATGGGCGCACAGACGCAACGCAGCAGCGGCACGAACTTAGTCGATATTTACAATAAGCGAGGCAATTACGGACCGAATGACTTCGACTACAAGTTCCTTTACAGCCTGGGCGTCACCTATAAGCCCGATTTCTTCAAGAGCCGGCACGGCTTGGTGGGCCAACTGTTGAACGGTTGGTCTGTTTCGCCGTTCCTTTCGGCACGGAGTGGAGCGCCGACCAGAATTAACTGGTCGGGAGCCGGAGGCTGTGGTGCTGATTGCCAGGCGTTTGGGGAAACGGGAAATTCAAATGGCGGCGCCAGCGGTTTCGAGTCCGCCATTCCGACTGGGCCGTATAATATTCAAGCGACTGCTAATCGCGGCGTGCTTGGCTCAAACGGGATAGGAACCACCAATCCTGAAGGCATCAACATGTTCGCCAATCCCGAGGCAGTCTATAACATGTTTCGCCGATGCGTTCTCGGCTTGGATACGAGTTGCGGCGGGGGCGTCGGCAACCTGCGGGGCTTGAATCGCTGGAACGTGGACGCCACGCTCGCCAAGGATATTAAGATAACTGAACGGATTGGGCTGCAATTCACGATGCAGTTCACGAATGTCTTCAACCACTTTCAGCCCGCCGATCCACGCGACAGCAGCGCGGATAATTTGCGACTGAACCAAAAGCAGAATTTCGGCAGGATTACCAGCGCGGTTTACGATCCGCGACAGGTGGAGTGGGGTCTGCGAATCCACTTCTAAAACAGCAAGAGACGATTAATTAATTGGCTGGGGGCTGAGAAATTCGGTCCCCAGTTTTTTGTGAGCCAGGTCGGGCTTGGCCAGCGTTCACTCGTATAGGAGAGCGCGCATTCGGGCGCGGCGAAAATTCTCTAACCCATTGGCCCACGAGCGCACGATCTCTTCCGGTGAGTCACCGCGCTTCAATCGTTCGAGCGCGTCAGAGTTGACCAGCAAATGCGAGTACGCATCGATCTTCCATTGCGCCGGAAACAGTTGATGCAGGGCTGCGGCGATCTCGATTCCGGTGGAAACGGATTGAAACTTCGCGCGGTCAGTGACGACGACGTTAACGCCTTTGCACTCTTCATTCTTGAAAACGGATGATTTGGGCGTGAAGCGCAGCGGAATGAAACGAACGCCGGGAATTCTTCGCGCATTCAAATAGGTCGCCAGCCTCGGCCCATCGAGCCACGGGGCGCCGATCACTTCGAACGGTGTATCAGTACCGCGGCCCACGGAGAGGTTTGTCGCTTCCAACAGGCCGACACCGGGATAGAGAGCTGCCTCGGTCAAGCTCCGCATGTTCGGCGAAGGATTGATCCAGACCAGCCCAGTGGCATCGAACCACATCGCGCGCCGCCAGTTTTCCAATTTGATTACCCGCAGGTCGGCGCCGATATGGCGCTCTTCATTATAGAGCCGCGCCAGTTCGCCCACAGTCAGTCCGTGCCGCACGGGGATCGTGTGATAAGCAACGAATGAAAGTTTGTCCTGATCGGCGAGTGGGCCTTCGACGTCGATCCCGTTGATCGGATTGGGTCGGTCGAGAATGAAAACTGGCAGCTTTGCCTTTGCCGCTTCCTCCAGCACGTAGCCTAACGTCGTGATGTAGGTGTAGAAACGCGCGCCGACATCCTGGATGTCGTAAACCACCGCATCGAGGTTTTTCAATTGCTCGGGGTTTGGTCTCCGCGTTTCGCCGTACAACGAATAGATTGGCAGACCCGTCTGTTCATCTTTGGTGTCCGAGACTTTTTCGTCAGCGACTCCGCGAATACCATGCTCGGGTGAGAATAGCGCCGTCAGTTTCAAGTTCGGCGCTTTGAAAAGAATATCGATCGTCGAACGGCCCGCAGCGTCGCGCCCGGTTTGATTCGTCACCAATCCGATCCGCATCCCATTGAGTTGTTTGAAACCGTCGCGTTCCAACACATCAATGCCGGTTAAGACCTGCGCATCAGCGACTGTGTTTTCATTGACGGTACCTCTGCTTGCGTTCAAACGCGCGAGGCTCGCGAGCAAATCCGCAGCGGCGTTTGCCGATTCTTCGCGAGCTTTGGCGACGGTCGTGTCCATGATTGAACTTGCGACTATCGATGCAACTCGTCCACGCAGTGGCCCTACGTCGCCTTTGCCATCAGGATGCACGCGATTGCTTAGAAAGATGACGAAGGTGTCACTGGCAGGATCGATCCAAATCGAAGTGCCCGTGAACCCTGTATGGCCGAATGATCCGAGCGGAAACAGGTCGCCTCTGTTCGCTGAGAAGCTGGTTGCGATGTCCCAACCCAGTCCGCGCGCCGATCCGTTTTCCGCGATCGCATGCGGCCGAGTCATGGTGGCAACCGTCATCGGAGCAAGAATTCGGACACCGTTGAAAACTCCGCCGTTCAAAAGCATCTGGCAAAAGATCGCGAGGTCGTCGGCAGCCGAAAATAGGCCGGCGTGGCCGGCGACACCGCCCATCCGAAACGAAGTCGGATCGTGGACTTGACCGCGCAACCATTGCTCGGCTTCGGGCCCCGCGTCCGCGCCCGTGTCGCCGAGATAATTCATCTGACCGCGCCGCTTTTCCGTGGGCGCGATTCGTGCTCGCAGTTTCACCTCAGGACGAAAGCCTGTATCGCGCATGCCAAGTGGGGCAAAAATATTTCGGCGCGCGAACTCATCAAGCATCAAACCGCTAACGCGATGCACGACTTCGCCGAGCGCTATATAGTTGATGTCACTGTAAACGAAACGCGTGCCTGGCTGAGAGCGCAAGGGCTCACGATACAAATGCTTGATGGCTTCGTCGTACCCAATCCATCGATCCCGAAGATCGAAATCAGGAGCAAACCCAGTCATGTGCGTCAACAAGTGCTCGATCGTGATTGCATCCCGCCCGCCGCCTTTCATCTCGGGAATAAATTTCACGACCGAATCGTTGAGTCGTACTTTGCCTTGCTCGATCAGCATCATGACGCTGGTTGTGGTAGCTACGACTTTGGTGAGACTGGCGAGATCGAAAATTGTGTCCGTCGTCATAGCCTCGCGCTGCGGCTCGACCGCGCGCGCACCATAAGCTTTGCGCCAAACTACCTTTCCTTGCCGCGCGATCAACACCACCGCTCCCGGCAATTCTTTCTTGTCGATCGATTCCCGGATGACGGAATCCATTCGCGCGAGGCGCTCGGCGGACATGCCGGCGGTCGCCGGAGGACCTTGGGGAAGATTGACACCGAAGGAAGGACTGGAGATCGCGCCGACTAAAAGGAAGACTGCCGCGCGGATACGTAGAAAAGAACTGCGATGCGTGCGAATTCTAGTAAATCTGACTCCACTCGTAGCCAATCTCATGCCTCCCAATCTTCGACTTCTAATCCTGCAACACGACCAAATTCCTCTGTATTGTGAGTCACAACAACAGCACCGCGGGCGAGCGCAATCGCGGCCATCTGAAGATCGTATGGTCCGATGAGGTTTCCTTGTCGCGTTAGTTGAGCCCGAATCTCTCCGTACTTCTTCGCGGCGGCCTGGTCAAAGGGCAGAACCGGAAAGCCAACAAGAAATTGTTGCAGGATTTCCAGCCCAGCTTGCGGATAGGCGCTGTTGTAAGCTCCAAAGTAGAGTTCAGCTTGAACTACGGGACAAAGATACTTTTGCGATCGCGGTACAGTCATGAACCGCGCTTTGAGAGATGATGTTCGGCCGCGCAAAAAGTTAATGCAGAGGTTTGTGTCCAGCAAATACTTCATGAAAGGTTGCGGCGCTTTTCATAGTTACCTTGCGGCCCACGCTCTGGAAAGTCAGGCAGTGCTCCAAATAACTCCGCAGAGTCCGGTTGCGTTTCGACTGTCACGCTCGTTTTCGATCCATCATCATCAAGCGGCAGGATGATTACTTCTACTTTGCGATGACGCAGCTCTGGCGGAACCGGAATCGTGTCCGGCACGTCCTCATAGATTTTTCGCACGGCATCCATTTCGCAAATCACCTCTGGAAAGCTGCCTTCGGTTGGCAACACCATTCTATCACTGGCCCACTGATCCACGCATTTTCGTTAATCGAATCCCAGTTCCCCGAGGATACAGACCCGGCAATGAAATCGGCAACCGGCCGGTGATGTCAATCTTACCAACTCCCCCATCAGCGGCGGCTTCCTGCAAACTGCAAGTAAGGATTGCCAAAGCTGATTCCGATTAACGGCGCTTTGCGATCGATCAATTCGTTTAGCGCTTTCATTCCAGGGTCTGGTAACGCCACACTCCGGGCTTGGCCGGTGCGCACGCGACCGTACATCGAGACGATTACGACATTGGCTTTGCCGGCACTATCCAGGGCCTTTTTCACTTCCGCGTCGGATGAACGATCATCCAGGACGATTGTTTCGATCTTCACGCCAGCTCGCGCCATCGTCCCGACAAAAGCTTGGGCGATCCACAAACGATCGTCACCGTTCGTAATGGCAAGATTGAAGATGCGTTTAGCCGGGGTGATTTCCAACGGCAAGAGCTTCGCATCGTTTCGCACGAGCGTGATGGCGTGTTCCGCAATCTCTTCCGACAGCGCGACGGCCTGCTTGCCGGCGACGACTTGATCGATTTCATCTAAGGGCGTCAGGCGTTTTTGCACGAGACCAAGATCGTATTTCGCGGCCAGCACTTTGCGCGTAGATTGTTCGATACGCTGCTCTGTGAGTCTGCCGTTCCTGACTGCATCGCGCACGCCCCGCAACGAGGCGTCCGGGTCGGCAGGCTTCAAAAGTAGATCAGCGCCCGCTTCGAGCGCGCGCACCGATGCTTCTTCCTGGGTAAAGTAAAGCGTCAGACCGCTCATGCTCATGGCGTCTGTCACAATCAATCCATCGAAATGCAAATCGTTTCGGAGGATTCCGTTCATGACCGGCGAAAGGGTCGTGGGCATCGTTCCCTTCGCGTTGATGATTTCGCCATTCTCATCTGTGTCGATCGGTTTCAGCTTTACGTCGCGAGGCAAAGGAGAGATAACGGTTGAATCGATCTGCGGCAGGCCGATATGTCCATCCATCACGGCGCCGACGCCCGCGCTGACCGCCGCGCGAAAGGGAACCAGCTCGACAGAATTCAGTCGCTCCCGCGTCACGTCGATCTCGGGAAGTCCGCGATGCGAATCCGTCGCGGTATCGCCGTGCCCGGGAAAATGTTTGGCGGTCGCGATCACGCCGCCGCGCTGCGCGCCTGCGACAAAGGCTGCGACAAACTTGGCCACGTCTGTAGGATCTTCGCCGTAAGAACGCACATTGATAACCGGATTTGCAGCGTTGTTGTTGACGTCAGCAACCGGCGCGTAAATCTGTTGCACACCCATCGCCCGCGCTTCACGGGCCGTCAATTCGCCCTCCCGCTGCGCGTAGTCGGGATTACCGGTCGCGGCGATCGCCATGTTCCATGGAAAGTTCACCGTGTCGTCAAAGCGCATGCCCGAACCGGCCTCCAAATCGGCAGAAATCAGGAGCGGATACTTTGCCAACTGTTGCATGCGATTAACTAGTACGACCGACTCGTACACCGGCCCACGAAACAGAATGATGCCTCCCACATGATTGTCGACGACTTGATGACGCAGTGCCTTGAAGGCTTCACTGTCCTGATTCAGAAACGTCGCGTTAACGGCGGCGCAAATCAATTGGCCGATCTTTTCGTCAAGCGACATGCGCTTGAGTTGTTTGTCGGTCCAACGCAGTGCTTCTTTGGATGGCGGTCGCGAATAGGGCTTGATCCTATGATCGGAGTTCGAGGGCAGACCAAGGTTAGTTAAATCGAATGCGTTAAGCCTGAGCAAGGGCGCAAACATCAGAGCGCCCAGCGAGACTAACGTGATTAGTGTTCTGATGATGCGGATTCGTTTCATTCGTTTGCTTGGATCAGAATGAGAACTGATTGCGTTGGCTTCGCAATTATTTTCCAATCTGCTCCACCGCGACGTCCGGCACGGTTGCTCCTTTCAACAAGCTAACCGCATAACCGACGCTGAAACACACAAGGGTTCCGATGAGCACGTACCACGTCCAAGCAACCGCGGCGGAAAACTGAATCTTGATAAAGAGCATGAACGCCAGCGACAGGGCCATTCCGGTCATCACGCCGACTTGGTTTGCGCGCTTGGTCAGAACGCCAAGCAGAAACGCCCCCAGCATCGGGCCATAAACGAGCGAAGCAATCGTCAGGCCCGTCGTGAAGACTGATCCCCAACTGCTTGCCAAAACTGCAATGCCGATCAGGACGACGCCCCACGCCGCAGTCAACCAGCGTGAGAGCTTTAATAGATCATGATCCGATGCCTCCGGCCGCAGCAGTGGCTTGTAGAAATCAAGCACCGTGCTTGAAGAGAGCGAGTTAAGCGAGCCACTCAAGTTTGACATCGCTGCCGCAAAGATGGCCGCGATCACCAAGCCCGAGATTCCATGTGGCAGCCTTTGCACGATGAAGGTCGGAAAGACCTCGTCATTGCTCGCAAGCTTCGTAGTCAGCGGAGAAGACTTGTAGTAAACATAAAGCATCACGCCAATTGTCAAAAACAGAGTGAACTGAAACAGAATGACAAAGCCGCTGAGGATGAGCGCTTTCTGGCTCTCCCGTTTGTTCCGGCACGTCAGCAAGCGCTGCACCAGCAGTTGATCCGTGCCATGTGAAGCCATAGTCAGAAATGTTCCGCCCAGAAGTCCTGCCCAAAAAGTAAACGGCACTCCGAAATCAAATTTGAACGAGGTCAGTTGAAATTTGCCCGCCGCCTGCGCTTGAGCTGCAATGGTATTCCAGCCGCCGGGAACCAAATGCACGAGTTCATAAGCAGCCAACAACGAACCGCATATGTAAATGACCAACTGAATTAGGTCGGTCCAGATTACCGCCGCGATGCCGCCTTCGAACGTATAGATCAACGTCAGCACGCCGACGATGACGATTGACCAGAGCCACAAATAGGGTAGACCGGGCAGACTTGCACTCAGCACTGCGCTTAACACGAGCGATGCCGCAAACACGCGCACGCCCTCGGCCAGCGCGCGCATGATCAGAAACAACGACGCGGCAAAATTCTTGGTCTTAACGCCGAATCTGTTCTTGAGCAGTTCGTAAGCGGTCAGCAGATTGCCGCGAAAATACGCCGGGATGAAAAGAAAGCTAATGATGATTCGCGCGACTATATAGCCGAGCACAACCTGCAAATAAGTGAAGTTGCCGCCTTGCTCAGGCCGCGCATAGTTGGCATAAGCCAGAGCGGGAACGCCGATGAGGGTAAGCGTGCTGGTCTCGGTTGCGACGATTGAAAGACTGATGACGACCCACGAAGTATTCTTGTCGCCGAGAAAATAATCTTTGACAGTGCGCTGCTGCTTGCGAAACATCACGCCAAAGATCGTGATCCCCGCGAGATAGACGAGCAGCACAATGTAATCGACGACGGAGAAACCCATACGGACGTTTCGAGATATCCCAGCTTTTCTCTGTGGTGCTCTGTGCGATCTCTGCGTCTCTGTGGTTCAGATCGCCACGAAGGACATTCACCACGAAGACACAGAGATCGCAAAGAGTTTCACAGCGAAAACCGCTAAGATGCTTTCCTAATAAAGTTCACTGCCTCATTCACCACACCACGCGCTTTCTCCAGCGCGGATTCTGCTGAGTCCAGCGAAGCCCCAGTCTTGCTCATTACGAGTGCCACCGGCAAATTGCCATGTGCCCAATCGAGAATTTCCGTCGCGGCTTCTTCATCGAGGCCAACTTCCAATTGCAAAATACGTAATGCCCGCGCGCGCAACTTCACATTCCGCGTCTGCACGTTCGTCATGCGATTACCAGTAACATAACCGAGCCGAATCATAGTTGCGGTCGAGATCATGTTGAGCACCATCTTTTGCGCAGTGCCGGCTTTCAATCGCGTCGAACCTGCGATTACTTCCGGTCCCACTACCGGAACCATGCTGACTTCCGCGGCTGCGGTAATCGGCGAATCAGGCACGCAGGTAATCGCTAATGTTAATGCTCCGAGTTGTCGCGCATGCTCAACCGCGCCGACGGTATAAGGCGTACGACCTGATGCGGCGATCCCTACCAAGACATCCTGACCGGTAAAACCGCGCGCAGCTAAATCGCGAGCGCCGGCTTCCGCGTCATCTTCCGAAGCTTCGACGGCCCGATAACACGCTTCGTAACCACCGGCAATGATCGCCTGAACCATCTCCGGCGAGACGCCGAAAGTAGGAGGACACTCAGCAGCATCGAGCACGCCCAATCTTCCTGACGTGCCCGTTCCGAGGTAGAAGAGGCGGCCACCTGTGCTGAGACGAGCGACGATGCCATCAACCGCCCGTGAAATCTCGGGCAGAACTTGCGCGATGGCGTCGGCCACGCGCGCGTCCTCTTCATTCATCAGACGCAGAATCTCTTCAGTTGTCAAAGAAGTGAAGTGATTTGGGCGGTGCAGGGATTCTCCTGCTCAGTTAACGGGATCGAATCAGCGACGCTTGGCATTATCGTGAAAGCGAATGTCCGATAAACTTTAGTTCGTCGATTCTCGTGTCAGAAACCCGCGCGTAAGCAAGGGCCACTTGCCGTCCCTTATGGTCGGGTTTCTGACACGAGCAGCGTTATAATCAAGCATGGATTCTAAGAGCAGCGGCAAACTGAAGTTTATCGGACAGGAAGACATCATACCGCGACTGGCCATCCGCGAAGGTGTTCCTGGGCCATTCGGCCTGCAGCGATAGTTGGTGAAAAACTTGGCGCGGCAATGAAAGCCTTTTTCGTCACGCGCGAGATTTCTCCGCGCAACGGTGCTATCAAAAGCTCGCCCGCTCCAAATACGCCGCCGACGAAGGTCACTTGAAATCGTTCCTGTTCCATCTTCAATTTGCGAATCACAGTCACCGCGGCCTTGCCCAGTTCCATCCCAGCATCGGCCAGAATCTTCCGCGAAACTGTGTCTCCGGCGCGGGCGGCGTCGATCACTCGCTTGCTGAAGCCGGCGATTCGTTCGTTCGTCATCGATGGCGCATAAATGGCAGTCGCCAGATCATCCGGCGTTGCCACCTGAAAATATTCACAGGCGGCAGCGACCAGACACGTTTTTGGGCCGCGTTCATCCGTTGCCTGGGCTGCTGCCTGAAGCGCGCGGCGCGCGATCCAATTACCGCTTCCTTCGTCGCCCGCTATCGGGCCCCAACCGCCCGCGAATACTCGCTTGCCCTGGCGATTAACTCCGCAGCAAATCGAGCCGGTGCCGGAGATTACCACAATTCCCGGCGCTCCATCGGTGGCGCCATACAAGGCCGCCTCGCCGTCCGTCATCACTTCGATGTTCTTGATGCCCAGACTTTCGATCAAGACTTCGCGCATTCGCGTCCTGATATCTTTGCGCCGTACGCCTGCGAGTCCGATTCCGATTGCCACGATATCGTCGCGGTGGATCAAAGCCGCAGCGCAGGCTTTATCAATCGCCTCGCGAATTGCTGCACCGGCGTTGGCAATGCCCACACGCAAAGGGTTCGATGGACCAGCCGTTCCTTCGCCCAGTATGTGATCGCCGTTGAGAATTACGGCCCGGGTAAGAGTGCCGCCACCGTCAACACCTGCGACCAGCTTACGCAAAGGGGCAAGCCGCCGCGGCAGCACGTCAACAGTTGGTTGCGCGATGGTCATTAACAGTCTTCGATGTACGGCAGGCGGTTAAAGATTTCTATTCTAGGAACGCCCCAGCTATAATGGAAACTAAAAGATCTTATCCGTCTAATAATTCTGATTGATGTAGAGAGCGAAATGGAAATCCGGCAACTAAGGGCATTCGTGGCTATCGCCGAGACGGGCACCTTCACGGCGGGCGCCGCGCGCGTTCACGTGACGCAGGCAGCGATCAGCATGCAAATCAGGCAACTTGAAATCGAGTTGCGCGCACAGCTCTTCGTGCGCGCGCCGCGCCGGGTGATTCTTACTGAAGCAGGTGAAAAGCTGCTCGAGCGCGCCTATGTGATTCTGCGCGAGCATGATGCGGCGCGAGAAGAATTGGCTGCTTTGACTGGAGCTGAGCGCGGCCGCTTACGCATTGGGAGCGCATCGGCAATGGTTAGCGCCGATCCTCTGCCACAAATTCTCAAAGAGTTGCGCGAGAAATATCCGGGGGTCGAGGCCTCAGTCGCTTCGGGAACAAGTGCGCTGCTCGTTCAGCAAGTCCTGGCGGGCGAAATTGATGCCGCATTCGTGTCATTGCCCGTCGAGGCGCGCGGAGTGCAGACGGAACTCTTAAGCGAGGACTCGTTAGTGGCTATTGCTTCGCCGCGACATCAGCTCGCGAAACAGAAGGTTGTTAGCGCCTATGCGCTGGCGGGCGAAAAGTTGATTCTCGGAGAACGCGGCGGCAACACACGCCGCCTGATCGATCAATTTTTCGCGCAAGCCGGCGTGAAATTGAAAGTCGCCATGGAACTGAGCCGGCTAGCGGCCATCAAGCGCATGGTCGAAGCAGATATGGGCGTCGGCATTGTCCCGCTGCAATCCGTGCTTGAAGAAGTTGGGAACGCAACTCTGGTGCGTTGGTGGATCGAAGGAGCGCAAATCAACTGGCAGCTTGGCATCGCGCGTCTGGTAGGCGGTTATGAATCGCCAATTCATCAGAAGTTTTTGGAGCTGTGTCGCAAGCACTTCGGACAATCGACGAAGAATCCTTCGTCGCGTCAGAAACAAAAACCAAAGAAAAGCCGCGCCGCTGGCTAGAATTACCGAGCGGAGTTCTGTCGTCAGTGTTCCCATTCACACCCGCGCTTCAGCCGGGTGACATTCAGAGGCCGAGGAGAACGAAAACCCTTTGAAGGGTTTGGTTTCTAGGATTGGCTTGCCGCCCGCCTGGCTAAAGCCCAGGCGAGAATGAGAAAGTCAGCAGTTTCACTCTCGCGTTTCATTCAATCCCGAAATTAGTTGCTCGATATCATCCTCGTTATTAAAGAAGTGCGTGGCGACGCGAATGCCTTCCGGTTTTTCAGTTACGATGACGCCGCGCCGGGATAGTTGATGGACGACGGCGGCGGGCTCGTCGACTTGGACCAACGTCTCTGCCGATCGCGTGTTTTCATTTTTCAGCGGCGATAGGACTTTCCATCCAGTTTCTGCGAGCCGCGTCGTTAATATTCGATTCAATTCCAGCGCCCGCGCTTGAATGTTCGCAATTCCGATTTCGTCAATCAGATTCAAGGCCGCGCCCAGTGCGAAGATTCCCGCGAAGTGCGGACAGCC
>QHXE01000295.1 GCA_003222835.1 Acidobacteriota bacterium
TATGGATGGCTGGTGCTGGTGACTTCCTTTTGGAATTTCCGCAGCGGTGTGGTGTCGCGCAAATAATGAACACCCTTGAGAGAGAAGGACTGAGGGAATTCATCGCCGCGATAAATATGCCATTTCTTCGAAGCGTGATTTAGCTTGTCGAAAATCGTGCCCTTCTGAAGTGGTATTCCGTCAACGAACCAGAGCGCGATCTCTTCGGTGCTCGGGCTATGGTCCAAACCTCCCGATGAAGCTGCATGAACAAAGTAGCGGTTGGGCCATGTGGGTCCGGGGATCGACGAAAACCACTTGTCGCAAATCACGAACTCTTTCGCCAGCGCGTTTATGACCGGCAACTGGCCGGCGTCGTAGCATTTCATGATCTCCCCCGGGTTCGCCACACCACCATTCGCCGCATAGTTCGCCACAAACCCGCCGCAGTTAATCGCTGGATAAGGACCTCCGTGCGGATAGGAAGTTTGCCCGGACAGTTGCTCGACTACGCAGAGAAACTCGTGACAAGGATCTACCGGCATGGACCAGTCGGCCGGATGGGAAACTTGATACGGATGGTTGTTGTAGGTATTCGATTCGCTACCGGTGAGACCCTGAATAGTCGTCGGCTGTCCCGAGACTGCGTCCTTTCCGGTAATGCCGGAGAAGCCGAGCATATGATCCAGCGATCGGTTCTCGAGCATGAGAACAAAAACGTGTTTGATGTTTTGCATGGCGTGTGAAGCAGCTTCCTGTTTTCTGGTAACTAAGTCGCAGTCATTTGGTAAACGCAAACATTCGCGATTGAAACCGCGCCTACTCAAAGATCGCGTCGAAGATTTGCGCAGGTATCGCGTCCGGGGGCGCGGACGTCAACAGCATTCGTTCGAATCGCCGATCGTGATCTCGCCGCTGCACGATTTTCCCGTTCATCTCCATCGTCACCACGGCCTGATAGGAAAACCATTCGCATTCTTTCGGATCGCGGAGATAACAACCGCGATAGCCAAGTGCGGGAGCGGATTGAACGGGACCGCTGTATGTCGGCAGCGACTCCCAAAGCGCGAGCAGATTCTCGGCAACGTTCGCTTCAATGGGCCAAGTTGGATCGGGGCGCCCCGAAAAGATCGAAGCGCCCGCGATGTACTGGGCCGGCTCAGTTGATCTTGATGTGGCCATGCTTGACGACCATAAAGGTACAAAAGTCAGTGTACATACCTCGGTTCGCCGTGCGGGGATCCGAGATCAGATGTCCGCTGTTATCCACGTTGGTAACCTGGGTTGAGCCCGGCTTGTGCGACCAATATCCGTTTCGACCCTTGCGGTACCAATGAAAATCGACATTAGGCGCAATTACCAACGCCACGAGATGGCCTTCTTCGGGGCACTTGTTGTTGGCGCCGGGTTGATCCTCTAGCGCATCCTTCACCGCTGCGGGCTTCACAGATGCGCAGGTTAGCGCAGTATACATGGCGCCCGCGGCCCGGCCGGGTTGCGCGAAGGTATCGCTGCGGTAATTACATGCGTAGTTGTAGCAGTTGTTGTGCAATTGCTTTTGCCCTCCGTCGTTCCACCAAGCCGGTTCGTACAAAGGCGCGCACGAACAGATGATGAATATTGGGAAGGGTAACGGCTGGATCGTGAATGCGTCCCTTACGTCTTTTGCCCGCGGCAACTCTTGATTCAAGATTTTGCGGATGGCGGTCGCATCCTTGAGTTTCTTGATGTAGCCCTTGTTACTGAAGAAAAAATCCTCGAAGCCCGAATCGGAGGCGCGATGGGCCATCCCGCCGCCGACTAGATTGCCTGAGGCGACGCGGAACCGCGCGGGCAGATCCTTTGCAGCCGCTTGCGGTCCAGTTTGCTCGACGATCAAGCCGCGATAACCAAGGATCGGGGTTGCAGTCTTTTCAGCTTCATCCTGCACGAGTGGCTCTGCCGGCTTCAACCGTTCGAGAACGTCCTGAGATTCCTTGGCCGAAAGCTCAACCACCGGATTTTCGCGACCGCTGAAAATGTCTATTGTGATTCGTACTGGCATGTTTCACCTCCTTCATAGTTTGTCTAGGCCAGTTGGGGTGAGAATTCCTCCTAAAGCGCAAAGTGCCGCGACCAGGAGTCCGTCTCTTTGTTTCTAAGAAAATAGAGGGAGCAAGATTAGCTGCCATGCTGCCCGGTCTCGGTAAAGACACGCTATGGGTAGCGACCCGAATCGCGACCGCATCCTCGTTCTTAACCCCCTTGCTTCCTTCCACGGCTGGCTTCGGGACTATGCGACAATCGCAGGCTCGAAGGCCAGCCGGACACTTGCGAAGTGAGCCAGACAATATCCCGAATGCTCCTAGCCGTCAACAGTTTTCTGTCACTTAGCAAAGATAATGCGCCAGGAGATGCATACGCGCGAAGATTGGGAGCAATCGCGATTGTCGGTCTGAGCCGATTTCAAGGGAGTGCGCTAACCGAGCGAATGAAAAGTTACGGAGTTGGCTCGGGGGTCGGCAGTGGAGTAGGCGTCGGGGTCGGCGCAGGCGCTACATATAGAGCCGCATCCATCGCCGTTGGACCATCGAGTTGGGCAACGCCGGAAGCATTCTCCAGACTGACGAGCGAAGCACGACACGAGATGGTCCCGCCCTTGGTGTTTTGAGAGTTCATCACAAACTTGAAGTTAATCATCGAAGACTTGCCTGTACCCGCGAGATCCAATTTTTCGATTTGTGACGGCGTAATCGTGTAGCCGATGCTGCTGGTATTGCTATTTTCGTTTATTTGGATCACCGCTTTGATGGGCATTGAGTTGTCGGCGCCAATCGGAGGCACATCAGTGCCCGTAGCAACCGACACCGTAAATGTAGAAGTGCCGGTCGCAGAGATGTTACCGGGTTGAAAGACAACGCCTCCCAGGTAAACACTCTTCGTTGGTAGGCTTCGCGCCTTGACTGTAAGTTTATGCTGATCGCTACTGGCGATGAGAAAGATGCCAATAAGGGCCGATAACAGAAACAAACGCAATCGCATGCCGGCGACTCCTTTGTAATAGACACTTGAGTAAAAGCAAACTCAAGAATAAATTACTCCCGCCGTTGAAATCAGACAAGCGCCGAATGCGCACCCAACGGCGACTGCGTTTGCGAGGCTTATGTCGCTGCGACGCAGAAGGCGAAAAGTGCAGCGGTTATCTCCTGGATGATCTTCTGCATCTCCGAATAAGGAGGGTGAAAGGGTGTCGGGTTGCTGGGGCTGCCCCATTCGATCGTGTACGAATAGACCTTCGCCTTCTTTTTGTTTACGAAGTGACGACCGAAAGCGTAGTCATCCGAGGTTCCAGCCGTCGGATACAGATCCATCGACTGCTCGACTTT
>QHXE01000345.1 GCA_003222835.1 Acidobacteriota bacterium
AACGCCTACGCAAGCGACGCTCGCAGTCGTCGCCTCTGCCCCTGCCAATGCAAATCAACTCGTCGGCCGCGAGCAGAGAAACAATCTGGCAGGGCTTCCGTTTTCGGATCTCAGACGCACGGTGATTGACAGAATGATCAGCGCCGG
Source organism: Acidobacteriota bacterium (assembly GCA_003222835.1). The sequence goes on from QHXE01000345.1 coordinate 148, forward strand.
CGGTTGGGTCGTCAATGATCGACAGCGCGAGATCGCCGGCCATCGAGTGTTTGAGGTGATTGCGCAAACACCTGCGAACAGCGACAAGCCTGAACAGGTTTGGAATTTCTATTTCACCGAGGTCAACGGCCGAATCTATTCGCTTACGACGCACTCGGCAACGGGACTTAGAGAAAAACTGGCCGCTGACGCCGAGAAATTTCTTGGGAGCTTCCGCCCGATGGATGCAAACCGAACCGCTTTGAAGTAACCCGGAGCTCATTAGCGGGAAAACTCGATTCGCTAAAGGAAAAATGGACATGGAAAATCCACCGCAAGTTTCACTCTCGGAACTCCTGCACCGGCTGTCAGAACTGGGCGGCTCAGATCTTCACGTCACCACGGGCACCCCGCCTCTGGTCCGCGTACACGGCGAGATTCGCCCTCTGGACGGTTACCACCCCTTAACGTCTTCAGAGACGAAGCAGTTGGCCTATTCGGTACTAACTGACGCGCAGAAGCACCGTTTTGAAGAGAATCTCGAGCTTGACTTCAGTTTCGGCGTCAAAGGCTTGTCGCGTTTTCGCGCGAACATCTTCAATCAACGAGGAGCCGTCGGCGCCGTTTTCCGTGCCATTCCTTACGAGATCAAAACCTTCGAAGAACTAGGTCTGCCACCCGTAGTCAAAGAATTGTGTAACAAACCTCGAGGCTTGGTGCTTGTGACTGGACCAACCGGGTCGGGAAAATCGACGACGCTGGCGGCCGTAATCGACAAAATAAATAAGGAGCGCCACGAACACATTCTCACGATAGAGGATCCGATCGAGTTTCTGCACAATCATAAGAGCTGTATCGTCAATCAACGCGAAGTTAATGCCGACACCAAGGGTTTTGCACAGGCTCTGCGCACGGCGCTGCGACAAGATCCCGACGTGGTACTGGTCGGCGAAATGCGCGATCTTGAAACGATCGAATCCGCCCTGCGTATCGCCGAAACAGGTCACCTGACTTTCGCCACACTGCACACCAACTCAGCAGTTTCGACCATCAACCGCATCATCGATGTGTTCCCTTCCATGCAACAGGCGCAAGTGCGCGCTCAATTGTCTCTGACCCTTGAAGGCATTCTCTGCCAATCATTGCTGCCGCGCGCCGACGGACGAAGTCGAGTACTGGCAATGGAGATCCTTATTCCCAATTCGGCAATTAGAAACCTCATTCGCGAGGACAAGGTCCATCAGATCTATTCGATGATGCAAACAGGGCAGGATATTCACGGAATGCAAACGTTCAATCAGTCTTTGGCATCGCTTTTTCACAAGCGCCAAATCACTAGAGAGACCGCCATGCAGCGCACGTCGAACCTCAACGAACTGCGCGATCTTATCGATCGGGGTGTGGGCCTAAATGGCGGCAATGGCTCACTGCCAAAGCCGGGAATGCCGGCCTCTTATGGGCAGACGAGTCGTATCGTCTCACGCAAATGAATTCGCGGTTTTCCCAAAGTCGGAAACCATATTTAAAGAGAGAACAAGCAAACAGAAACGGAGTTCCAAGAAATGCCAACCTACGTTTTTAAGGGCCGCAATCGTGTGAACGAGGTCGTTATGGGTGAACGCGTCGCAGACAATCGCGACGCCCTACGACAGATTCTGCGCCGCGAACAAGTAACGCTGACATCGGTAAAAGAAAAGGGTCGAGAAATCGGTATCCCTAAGCTTGCCGGCCGAAAGAAAGTTAAATCGAAAGACCTGGCGATTTTCACACGCCAGTTTTCAGTCATGATCGATGCCGGCTTGCCACTGGTCCAGTGCCTCGACATTCTTTCACAGCAACAGCAGAACAAGTATTTCCAGCAAGTGTTGGCTCAAGTTAGACAGGATGTGGAGGAAGGTTCCACTTTGGCAGCCGCGATGGCCAGACACTCCAGGGTGTTTGACCAGCTTTACGCAAATATGGTCGAAGCCGGCGAGACAGGTGGTATCCTCGACCTCATTCTGCAACGGCTTTCAACGTTCATCGAAAAGATCGTCAAGTTGAAGCGCGACGTCGTTTCGGCGCTAATCTATCCCGCCGCGGTTATTCTGCTCGCTATCGTCGCGGTAGTCGTAATCATGATCGTCGTGATTCCTCAGTTTCAGACGATCTTTCTTGGGCTGCTCGGTCCGGGCGAACCTCTGCCGTTGCCGACGCGAATTGTTGTCGGGATCAGCAACTTCCTCGCGGGTTGGGGAGGTCTTTCTATGTTGGTGCTGGTGATAGGAGCCGTCATCGCGCTACGCTTCTATTATAAAACGCCCGGAGGGCGCAAGCGAATTGATACGCTGCTGCTGAAGGTCCCGATCATTGGTCCCATCTTTCTGAAGATCGCCGTTGCGCGTTTCTCGAGGACGCTTTCGACCCTGCTGTCTTCAGGAGTGCCGATTCTGCAATCGCTGGACATCACAGCCCGTACCGCTGGAAACATGGTGATCGAGGAAGCGATCGTCAGCATTCGGGCCGGCGTGGAGCAGGGTAAGAGTTTTGTCGAGCCGCTCCGGGCCGCCGAGATATTTCCTCACATGGTGGCTCAAATGATTGGTATCGGGGAGCAGACAGGCGCACTTGATGCAATGCTCGGAAAGATCGCTGACTTCTATGAGCAGGAAGTGGATGCAGCAATCGCTAACTTGCTGACACTAATTGAGCCGGCGCTGATTGGATTCCTCGGAGTCACCATCGGTTCAATCGTAATCGCGATGTATCTGCCGATGTTCGCCCTGATCGGTAAGCTTTCGCAGGGCCATTAAGCCGACCAGAGCGCAACCCTAACAGTCACGCGTCGGCCACCCCACGATAACGGTTTGTTTTCCACCAATCGAGGGTTAGGCGCATCCCATCTTCCAGGCCCACGCTCGGGTTGTATCCGAGCAGCGAATGCGCAAGTGTTAAATCGGCAAGGCTGTCTCGAACATCTCCTGTTCGTGGCGGGGCATGCTCGGCCTTCACGTCAATCCGCCCCGTAAGTTCTTTCAAGAGTTCGAGAACATGATTGATTGTCACGCTGCGGCCGTTGGCAATATTAATGACACTACCAACCGCGGCAGCGGATTCAGCAGCGAGCAGATTGGCGTTAACCACGTTTGAGACATAGGTAAAGTCGCGCGATTGTTCGCCATCGCCGTATATCATCGGCCGTTCTCCGTTGAGCAGCGCGCTGATGAATCGAGAGATTACGCCTGAATATTGTGAGCTCGGATCCTGTCGCGGCCCGAAGACGTTGAAATAACGCAATGATACCGTCTCGAGTCCATAAACACGGCTGAAAACCTGACAATAGTACTCTCCCACTAATTTCGCCACTGCGTAGGGCGATAAAGGATCCGGCCGCATGTCTTCGTGCTTTGGCGATTCAGGCTGGTCGCCGTATGCAGAGCTGGATGCTGCATAAATTATCCGGCGCACTCTCTTATCGCGGGCCGCTAAAAGGAGCGAGAAAGTACCATTGATACTGGCTTCGTGCGTTTCGGCAGGTGTCTCCACTGAACGTGGCACCGAAGGAATCGCGGCTTCATGAAAAACCAGTTCGACGTCTTCGAGTGCGCTAGCTACCTTCTTACCGTCGGCCAGACTCGCCTGGACAAAATCAACCTCACCCCCAATCTCGCCGATATTCTCGCGATGCCCCGTAGAAAGATCATCAATTATGCGCACGCGCGCGCCTTGTCCGACGAGCGCCGCCGCGATATGCGATCCAATGAAACCTGCGCCACCCGTAACTAGCGCTATGCCTGAAAGCGCCATAGAAAGCCTTAGCGTCCAACTCCAACGTACTCGAATCCCATGTTACGCATGTCGGCTGGTTCATAGATGTTCCGCAAGTCGGCAATCCTCGGCACTCTCATCAAGCTGCGAATACGCTCCATGTCCAGCGCGCGAAATTGATTCCATTCAGTCATGAACACGAGAACATCGGCGCCCGCGGCGGCTGCATATTCATCCTCGGCAAATTCGATCTCGGGAAGAATCTTACGCGCCTCTTTCGTGGCAACGGGATCATAAGCGCTGACTGTTGCGCCTCGCTCCATCAAGCCGCGAATAATCTCGACCGCAGGTGCATCACGCATATCATCCGTTTCCGGTTTGAAAGCTAATCCCAGAACGGCGATGCGTTTTCCTTGCAATCCGCCCGCCAGGGTTTCGATCTTTGGCACCATGGATAGCCGCTGCTGCTCATTTACTTCGATGACCGCATCGACGATTCGCATGGGACTGGAGAACTCGCGCCCAATCGCAGCCAAGGCACGCGTATCCTTGGGGAAGCATGAGCCGCCAAAACCTGGCCCCGGATGAAGGAACTTGGATCCGATTCGCCGATCCATGCCAATGGCTCGGGCCACCTCGTGCACGTCGCAGCCGACCTTTTCACAAAGATTCGCAATCTCGTTAACAAAGGAGATCTTCGTGGCCAGAAAGGCATTGGCGGAGTATTTGATCAGTTCCGCGCCTTCAAGTGACGTGATAACGAAAGGTGTTTCAATTAAGTATAGAGGGCGGTAAAGGTCGCGCATAATGGCAATAGCCTGTTCGTCGTCACCGCCAATTACGACGCGATCCGGTCGCATGAAGTCGCTAATCGCCGCTCCTTCACGCAGGAATTCAGGGTTAGAAACGACACTGAATTCAAGCGGCTTCGGCAGATGCTCGCGGATAAGCGACGCCAATCGTCTCCCGGTACCAACTGGTACCGTGGACTTTGTGGCGATTACTTTGTAGCTGTCAAGGTGCTCAGAAATGTTCCGTGCAGCGCCCTCAATGTAGGTTAGATCAGCAGATCCGTCTGTCTTTGGCGGCGTGCCCACTGCCAGAAAGACCACGAGAGACTGTTCTGTTGCCGATCCGATATCCGTCGTGAATCTTAACCGGCCAGCCTGTAGATTCTTCTGGACAAGTTGATCGAGCCCGGGCTCGTAGAGCGTCATCTCACCGCGAGAAAGCCGAGCGACCTTTTCGGCATCCACATCTACGCAAGTGACATCGTCTCCGAACTCTGCAAAACATGCCCCGGTGACCAGTCCTACGTAGCCGGAGCCGATGACAGCGATGTGCATTCCCTATTGTCCTAAACCGCGCTTAAACGGCCCTTCACAAAATTACGGGTCACGCGCGCCATCAGCGCGTGACCCGCAAAGTTCCACTCATAATAGCGCGCGTTTTGCGCGTTATTAAACTGGATTGGGCAAAAAATTATCTGGTCGGACTGACTACGGTAACCGAGCCACCGAAGTTCAGATTGTTGTTATGCGTCGCCGCGATAATAGCTGCCGCAATTGCACCACCCGCAGCGGCCAGCAGCGCGATTAACGCACCACCACTTAGGTGTCCGAAAGTCTCTGTTTTGGTCAGCCTGGTGCAACGAGTACCCGGTTGCGGTGTGCCCGCGGATTCCGAGGTTCCAGCCGCAACGGCTTTTGTGCTTCCGCCTGTTCGCAACTCAACCGAACCACCCTGAGATGCCACGATTGTGTTTCCGCACTCGACGTCTACCATGAACGTCGCAGCCTGACGCGCATCGGCAATGGCATTGCCGTCTTTTGTCGTCACGATTGCAGAAACGCCAGACAGCGTGGAAATTTGAATTCGGCCTGCGTCAAGCGATGCGGAAATATTTCCCTCGCTAAAGCTGAGTTTTGCGCTCGAGTTTGGTAACAACTCAACGCGGCCGAGTTTACCAAGACTAATCGTGGCACTGCTGTTCGCAGCTGTCGTGATTACGCTGTCAGAGAAAACCGTGGCGCCTGAAATGGCGGCCTGGCCATTAACGGTGACTTGCCCGGAAACCGAAAGCTCGCCCGATGCTTTCTGCCCTGGCGTCGCCAGTGCTACCATCGAGTAAAGGCTTAACACCGCAACCGCGACACAGAACGCAATGGACTTACGGCTCCAAGTTCTACTAATCATCATTTCCTCCCGTACAAGTGAACAAGTTTTGTGGAAGCGCGCTACGATCATTAATGACCGCAGTAGACGGAAACCACTAACCCGTCTCCACTCAATCACCTCGCGCGCGCGAGATGCCAAAAAACAATAAAGCGTGTCCGAGGCCGTTGAAGGGCCCTCTAATCCTTGCCCTTTTTACACGAATACTGCCCCTTATGTCAATAATTACCCTTGATCCCAAGCTATGGTATTAACTAGCTTTCGGGGCAAGATACCATGGCCCCGAGTCTCTGTAAAGAGCTTTTTTCCCATTTGGCTGTCAAAATTCTGTGTTTTTGGAGCATTTGGCATGGTCGCAAAAGCACGAAGTTGGGATTCTGGAGGTCGAATGAGTGGCTGGGGCCCATCCATTCTATTGCGGAACGACGCGCCTGGGCCGCACTGCGGTCTGGCCGACGCGCTGGCCCGCCGCAGTTGCCTTGGTTGGCTCCTCCGATCTCGCGGCCGAGGATTTTCCTTCTCGCTTCATGAGTTCTGCCTGTTCATAGGGATCGAGCCGCGCGAAAAGATAAAAGGATTCTCCCGCATGAACCGTCGCAAGGAACTTGAATTTATTCGCGAGTATAGCGTTTGGATGAAGAGCCCCGAGATTTGGGGACTTTTCAAACAGCGTCCGTAGTTCGTCCGACGCCACAGCCTCGAGTTCGGGCACATAGTCGTTTCCGCTCTGACGCACCAGTCTGATCGCCATAGTCCGCAGCGCCCGAATACGATTTGAGTTTCGGTGATAATACGCGGCGCTGATCTCCTTTCGGCTATTTCGATCGTCGACGACCTCTTGTTCATTGGCAAGATAGCCAAGATAAGCCTGCATGACGGGGCCAAAGCTCGAGTTGTCGTCCATCGATGTATTTCCGAGCGAACGCTGGGCGATGCAAACGGCACTGAAGCCAAGCACGATGGTGAGCGCAAACAACAGGCGCGGCAAACTTCTTAAGTTAGGCATGGAATCTACCCTCGACGTAATCGTTCATTCGCCACCAGCTAACGATCCTTGGCAGTGGTTACTTTAACTTACGGAAGCTCTTACAAGCCAGTTCTCTCTTGCTAATGGCTGGAGATTGTACTCCTCCACCAGGCTCTCTTTATTGCACGAGCCATTCGGCGATGTTACATTTCAATTTCGCGATGGATGACCAGAAGAAGCCCTTGGGACCACGAGTCGGCCTCGGTGTAACCGGTGGCATTGCGGCATACAAGGCTATCGAAGTCCTCCGGGGGTTGCAGCGGTTCGGATGCGAAGTACGCGTCGCAATGACGAGGCACGCTTGCGAATTCGTTCAACCATTGACGTTCCGTGCGTTGTCAGGCTCGTACGTGATTGTCGACGATTATTCTCGTGACAACCCAGATCCAATTGCCCACATCACCTTTTCTCAAACGATCGATCTGTTCTTGATAGCTCCGGCGACTGCCAACGTAATTGCCAAGATGGCCAATGGCGTAGCCGATGATTTTGTAACCTCGACATATCTGGCTTGCACCGCTCCCGTGCTGATAGCACCGGCAATGAACACGGTGATGTGGCAACACGCCGCGACGCAACGCAATTTGCAGACGCTGCGCGCAGATAGCGTTCACATCATCGAGCCTGATGAAGGTGAAATGGCTTGCAAAACCATTGGGCCCGGCAGGCTCAGTGAACCAGACAGGATCGTCGCCGCCGCGCTCAAGATTCTGCGCGAGTCAAGACCGCAAACAACCGGAACCGCTCCAGCGTCCGAGTCCATGCAATCCGCCCAGTCAATTGCGTCCATCAAGCAAGATTTAATCGGTGAACGAATATTGATCACCGCCGGTGCAACGCGCGAGTCAATCGATCCTGTTCGTTTTATCTCGAACCGTTCTTCGGGACGAATGGGCTTTGCGTTGGGAGAAGCGGCTCGCGCGCGCGGTGCTGACGTGACGATTGTGGCGGGAATCGTAAGCGTGCCTCAACCAATGTGGATGGACGTTATCAGAGTTGAAAGCGCTGACGAGATGTATCGCGCGGTTGCGAATCAGGTCAGTGACGCTACCATCTTCATCTCTGCCGCGGCCGTATCCGATTACCGGGCCAGGGAGAAATCAAAGACGAAAATCAAGAAATCGGAAAAGGAGCTTGAACTGACACTTGAGCGCACCGCCGACATTCTGGGCGAAGTCGCTCGGTCGCGACGAGGCGGTCAGCTAATCGTCGGCTTCGCGGCAGAGACAAATGACTTGTTGAAGCATGCAGGTGAAAAGCTGACCCGCAAAGATCTCGACGTTGTGGTTGCGAATGATGTTTCGCGCCCAGTTTCAACCTTTGAGTCCGAAACTAACCAAGTCGTCATTCTGCTTCGCGATAATCCCAATCCAATCGAATTGCCTTTGCTGTCAAAGCTTGAAACGGCGTATCGAATCCTCGATGAAGTGGTAAGGCTGCGTCAGGCCAACCCGGCGACCAGTCCAAGGCGGGCGAAAGTTGCGGAAGGTAAGTTATGAACTCCGATTCAACAGTCGACGAAATCTCCGAGTTGTTGGGATCTTTGCGAGAGAACGCGCAGTACCTGGGCGAACTTGGCGCAGAGACCGTCGAACTCGTCGAAGATCGAGTAGACGAGCCTTCAATCGCCTCCGCTTCGGTGCCAGTGGTTAATGGTTCACCGGACTATAAAGCCACCGCGGTAGTGAGTCCGAAGACAACCATGGCGCCCGATGAATTTCCCGCAATTAAGACTAGGTCCGCTCCAATCAAATCAGCACCGCAGGATACGCTGTTTGGTGATTTAAAACCGCCCGAACCTTCTTTGAGCCAATCAAGCGAAACGCTTGAAGATGTCTGGCGCGACATCGGTGACTGCACCCGCTGCGGTCTGTGCGAAGGCCGCACTCAGGTCGTCAACACTTATGGGAATCCAAAAGCTCGTCTGATGTTTGTCGGTGAAGCGCCCGGCGCCGACGAAGACGCGCAAGGCAAACCTTTCGTCGGGCGGGCCGGTCAATTGCTGACAAAGATCATCGAAGCGATCGGGATGAAACGCGAAGAAGTGCTGATTGGAAATGTAAATCGGTGCCGGCCACCAGGCAATCGTCAACCAACTCTGGAAGAAGCCGCAATCTGCCGCCCGTTTCTATTCCGCGAAATTGCCGCCGTGCAGCCCGATGTGATCGTCGTGCTCGGCAACACTGCGCTTCGTAATTTGCTCGAAACCCGGGAAGGAATCAGTCGCGTCCGCGGACAATTCCAGAACTTTCGCGGCATCAAAGTCATGCCCACCTTTCATCCTGCCTACTTGCTGCGTGATCCTTCCAAGAAGAAAGAGACCTGGGAAGACTTGAAGAAAGTCCGTGACTATCTCGACGGTCTTCGCCAAAGCCAATAAAATCTCGGCCAGATAACGCCTGATCTACGAATGAATCCGTGTCGATAGCCAGACTTCAGTCCACGCGATCCCATTTTCCTCCCGCACAAGTTCACTCGTTTGCTCCTTCACCATTCACGATTTAATATTGCAGGTTATGCGTTTCACGCTGAAATCGGACTATCAGCCCTGTGGCGACCAGCCCCAGGCGATTGACGCGCTGGTGCGGGGCTTGAATGACGGATCTAAGGATCAGGTACTGCTCGGCATAACCGGCAGCGGCAAGACATTCACCGTTGCAAGTGTAATTGAACGGACGCAGAGACCGACGCTTGTGATCGCGCACAACAAAACTCTGGCTGCGCAGCTTTATCAGGAATTCAAATCGCTGTTTCCTAACAATGCCGCCGAATACTTCGTCTCCTACTACGACTATTACCAGCCTGAGGCTTATGTTCCCGCGTCAGACACCTATATTGAGAAGGACGCCATCGTTAATGAAGAAATCGATCGGTTGCGAATGTCGGCCACCCGCGCGCTCTTTGAGCGGCGGGATGTGATCGTGGTTGCGAGCGTGTCCTGCATTTATGGTCTCGGCGATCCTGATGCGTACTACGGTATGTTGGTCTTTCTCGAGCCGGGCATGCGCATCGCACGCGATACTTTGCTGCAAAGATTAGTTGAGTTGCAGTACGAGCGGTCCGACATCGATTTCAAACGCGGCAGTTTTCGCGTGCGCGGCGACGTGGTCGAGGTCTATCCGAGCTATCAGGAGGAAGCCTATCGCATCGAATTGTGGGGTGATGAGATTGATTCTATCTCGACGATCGATCCGCTATTGGGGGAAGTCACTCAAAGGCACGCCGCGCGCGTGCCGATTTATCCAAAGTCTCATTACGTGATGCCGCGCAACACTTTGAAACGCGCAATCAAGTCAATTCGCCAGGAGCTTGAATGGTGGGAGCCGAAGTTGATTGAGGAAGGAAAACTGTTAGAGGCGCAGCGTCTACATCAGCGCACGATGTTCGACATGGAGATGATGAAAGAGATGGGCTTCTGCCGCGGCATCGAAAACTATTCGCGCCATCTCACGGGCAAGCAGCCAGGCGAGCCGCCGCCCACGCTGCTCGATTACCTGCCGCGGGACACGCTGGTGGTCATCGACGAATCGCACCAGACGATTCCACAAGTGCGCGGCATGTTCTTCGGGGATCAATCGCGCAAGCGGACGCTGGTTGAATACGGATTTCGTTTGCCGTCGGCTTTGGATAATCGTCCCCTGAATTTCGACGAGTTTGAAGAGCGTGTGGCCCAACGTATATATGTCTCAGCAACGCCCGGGCCATACGAGCTGACGAAATCGAGTGGCGAAGTCGTCGAACAGATCATTCGTCCCACGGGCTTGATGGATCCCGAGGTTGACGTCCGTCCCGTCAAAGGCCAGATCGATCACCTGCTGGGAGAATGCAGAGAGCGCGCCGCACGCAAAGAACGTGTGCTGGTAACGACGTTAACTAAGCGGATGGCCGAAGACCTGACTGAATATTTCACCGAAGTTGACGTGCGCGTGCGCTATCTACACTCGGACATCGAGACGCTGGAGCGCATAAAGATTCTGCGAGACTTACGTCGTGGCGAGTTCGATGTTTTAGTTGGCATTAATCTGCTGCGCGAAGGATTGGACCTGCCAGAGGTTTCTTTGGTGGCAATCCTGGATGCGGATAAGGAAGGTTTTCTTCGTTCTGAATCGTCTCTCATTCAAACGATCGGACGCGCCGCGCGTAACGCTAACGGCAAAGCAATTCTGTACGCCGATCGCGTAACACAATCAATGAAGCGGGCGATTGATGAAACACGCCGCCGTCGATCTCTGCAGGAAGGCTACAACCGCGAGCACGGCATCACACCGAAGACGATCATCAAACCGATCGAAGCGACGCTCGTGACCGCGGCAGAGGCCGACTACTTCAAAGTGCCTTTGGAATTGGAAGACGTAGACGGCTACAGTCGGGAGCAGATCGACGAAACGATCAAACGTTTGGAGTTTGAAATGCGCGCGCACGCCAAGCGTTTCGAATTCGAGAAGGCCGCGGAGCTGCGTGATCGAATCAAGTATCTGCGCGAGCGCGAGCTGCAAGTGGCATAGCTTTTCGTCCTAATCTGTTAAGTAGGAAGTTCAGTCCATGGGCACTGGATCATTTGGGTCATGTTGCGAAGACCTCGGCAAGGCAATGACGTCGCCACCAAACTCTTTCTTCCGGGTAGAAGGTAACGGCGTCCTATATCTAACAATTGGCTTTGTACAAACACCTGACGGGCGTGGCTGGTTTGATCAAGCCATCATCTTCTGTCCTTTCTGTGGGTCGCAGTTGCAGAGCCGCGAAGAGATTCGCAAGAATGCGGGTGTGAGCGACACGGTCAATTAGACTCTCGGCTTAGCCGCAATGCTAATCAAAGCCAACTCCGAAGAAATTCAAGACTTCTTCTCCGATGCGAGCTACCTGCGCGGTGGGTATGCGGCCCGTGTGGCTTTTCCTGAGACTGTAGATGAAGTCAAGGCAATCCTTGCGCAGGCCACGCGTGAGAAAACGCCGGTGACTATTTCCGGCGCAGGCACTGGGACCGTCGCTGGACGCGTTCCCTTCGGAGGCATTGTTCTCGCTACAGACAAACTAAATCGCATCAAGAGTATCGTTCG
>QHXE01000296.1 GCA_003222835.1 Acidobacteriota bacterium
CAACACGCCGGCGGGCAGCTTTTGCCGAACGTTTCGAGTCACATGCTGGTATCATTGCACGTCTTTCTGGAGATGCTGCATTACGGCGTGTGGATCATCGCGCTCCCACTCATCGGCGCGACCGGCGCGGTGTGGAATGTGAAAACGATTCCGCTGGCCCGCCATCCGCGCGGCTTTCCGAAATTAGTCGCGACCGCGCTCGTCTTTAGCCTTTTCATCGTGGCGCTGTTGTGGCTCGGCTTCTCCCTCAACTATTCGGCAACACGCGATGTCTATTTTACTGTGGCGATTGCGCACGTATTGGCTGAAGCGCCGTTTTTGATGAGAATGATCTGACCGCTCCGACCTTTGCGCCTTTCGGTTTTCTGTTCTTGGCGACTTTGCGAGAAAGCAGAGAACGGTTTCACGCAAAGCCGCAAAGAAACAAAAGACGTAAGACGCAAAAAATGTCTTCCTCAGAACTCTGGCGGTTTTTTCCACTCGGTTATCTCTTTTCAATTCTGATCGAGACGCCGATTCTCATCATCGGCCTGTCGAAGCGCCATTCGGTCAAGCGCAGAATCTTCGCCGGCATTTGGCTTACTGCCTGCACTTATCCAATTGTCGTGCTGGTCCTGCCACTACTATTCGCGAACGCTTCGCGGGTCATCTACTTAATCATCGCTGAAACATTCGCTCCCGTCGCTGAATGCATTTTGTTCTGGCTGGCTTACGGCGAAGCAGAGCAACTGGGAAAGGCTTCGATGTGGCAGGACTTCGCGGCGATTGTGGTTGCGAATCTGGCTTCGTTTCTCGGTGGCGAAGTTCTGAATGCTTATGGTTGGTTTGGATTGCTTGGTTGAAATCTCCAGGGGAGAAGCCCTGAGCTAATGTTGTCGTTCCTTTCCTGAAGGACTCTTATGTGAAATAGCATTAGCCGGGATTTCTTCAGAGGAGAAGCAAACATCACCTAGCATGAAGCGGGTGAACCTCAGTCCGCGGAGCTTTGGACCAAGCGTGCTACCGCTGGCTCGTTTCAGTTGTTTTAGCAGAAAAACGAACCCAACGATCAACGCGGCGGTGAAAATCAGAACCAGAACGGCGATAAGTATCAAACCTCCGACACCCGCGATGGGCGCTGGACCGGGTCTTATATCAAGAAGAAACAGAAGGCTCATCATCGATCGCTCCGTCGAGTTAATCTAGTGATCTTTAATAACTAGTCGGCACAGCATGTCGCTGTCAATATTACCACCTGATAGCACTACGCCGACACGTTTGCAATCGGTCGGGACCTTGTCTGCAAAAACGGCTGCGGCTGCGGCAGCGCCTGAAGGTTCAACCAACAGCTTCATCCGAAACAGCATGAACGCGATCGCCGAGATGATCTCTTCATCGCTTACGGTCAACACATCATCCGCGTTCGCATTCGTGATCGGAAAGGTGAGCGCACCCGGCGTCTGCACGCGCAGGCCGTCGGCGATGGTCGGGGGCGGTGGAATCTTGACGCGTTCATTTTTAGCAACCGACTGTTGAGTATCGTTCGCGGTCTCCGGTTCGACGGCGAAACACTTGATCGAAGGCTTGATTGACTTCGCGGCAGTGCTGACGCCGGCAAACAATCCACCTCCGCTGCATGGTGTGAGAACGCAATCGAGATCCGGAACTTCTTCTAGCAACTCCAATCCGCAGGTGCCCTGGCCGGCCATGATCAAGTAATCGTCATACGCCGGAACCATCACGAGACCTTCGCGCTTTGCGATCTCGCGCCCGAAAGCGTCACGATCATCTTTCTGGCGGTCGAAGACGCGAATGTCCGCACCGTATGAGCGCATTCCCGCAACCTTCATCTTTGGTGCGTCGTCGGGAATGCAGACGACGGCGCGAATGCCTGCTTCGCGTGCGGCGAGCGCGACGGCCTGCGCGTGATTGCCGGAAGAGACTGCGATTACGCCACGTCTCTTTTCATCATCGCTGAGCGAAAGAATTTTGTTGGTAGCGCCGCGGGCTTTGAATGCGCCCGCCCGCTGGAGGTTTTCGCATTTGAAAAAGACTTCGCGACCGGCGACTTCGTTGAATGAGCGCGAAGTCATGACTGGCGTGCGGTGGACTCGGCCAGCGATGCGTGCGGCCGCTTCTTTGATGAGTTTGAGTGTCAGCATATCAGAGTTGCGTTAGCCACAAAGAGGCACAAAAAGCACAAAACAATAGAAGGAAATTTGTCGCGCGAATCAGCCAACGTAGGCATATGTCGCTTCAATCTCTTGTGCCTTTTCGTGGCCTTCAAGCTTCATTTCAAAGACTTCCGCGAAGCGCTCGATGATGCGATCCTCGACGGGGCGTATCTCAACTTCACGCCCCAGGATCTCTTTCATCGAAGTCACCGGCTCGCCTTCGCATGCGACGATCAAATTGAAGTAGCTGAGGTCCGTATTCACGTTGAGCGCGAATCCATGCGTCGTCACCCAGCGCGCGATGTGCACGCCGATCGCCGCGACTTTTCCACGTGACGTGTGTACGCCGGTCAGGCCTTCGATGCGAAATGCTTCGATGTTGAAATCC
>QHXE01000297.1 GCA_003222835.1 Acidobacteriota bacterium
ATTCTCCCGAGATCAAAACGCGCCCATCGGTGGGCGCCACCACCGCGATCTGCTTGCGCAACGCACGCATCGCCACCGATTCGCCTACCATCGCATATTCTTCTTTCAGCTCGGCGGCCAACTCTTCGTTCACGAACTCGAGTTGGCGCTGCCGCAGAGCATTGCGCACGGTCAGCACCGTCTTCTCGATCGATAGAGGCTTTTCGATAAAATCAAAGGCCCCGAGCTTCGTCGCCCGTACTGCAGTTTCGATATTGCCGTGACCCGAGATAATCACCACCGCCGCGTCACAATTTGAATTGCGCATCTGGCTCAAAGTTTCCAGCCCGTTGATCCCCGGCAACCACACATCGAGCAGAACGCAGCCGTAAGCGCGCTGCTCGATTGCTTTCAAACATTCTTCTCCAGAGGCGACGGTATCAGCGCTAAAACCTTCGTCGCGCAACACGGCGCTCAAGGTCTCGCGAATGCCGCGTTCGTCATCGACGATTAGGATTGATTCGGACATAGCAGGAAAGGTCTTTGGTCTTTGGTCTTTGGTCTTTGGTCTTTGGTCTTTGGCTTTTCGGCTTTTGTTTTTGACAAAGACCAAAAGCCAAAGATCAAAGACCACTTATTGGCAACTCAATCACAAACCTGGCTCCGCGCGGAGTATTGGCCTCGGCATAGACGCGGCCGCCATGCTCGTTAATGATCCGGGACACGATTGCCAGGCCTAACCCGGTGCCTCTCCCTCGGGTTGAGAAATAAGGCTGAAACAAGCGTCTAAGATCACCAGAAGGAATTCCCTCACCAGTGTCTTCAACTGAAGCAATCAGGAGATCGCGGGTCGCGTCGTGCCTTGTCCTGATCGTCAGGCAACGTTCATCCGACATCGAGGCCAAGGCTTCGAGCGCATTGTCTGTCAAATTCACGAAGACTCTCTTGAGTTGATCTATATCGATCATCGCCTGAGGCGCCCCGTCATCGAGGAACAAGCGAAGCTCAACGCCATCGAGACGCTCGCTGTATAGCTGCGCGGTTTGCCGCACAACTTCGTTTAGATCGGCAGGCTCCAGGCGCGGCGGCGGCATCCGGGCAAAGCGAGAAAACTCGTCAACTAACGCTTTCAAGCCGGCGACCTCGCGGGTGATCGAGGTAGTGCATTCCTCGACCACGCGCGCAAGCTCTTCACGATTGTCGGTCGGCAAGCCAGAACCGTTCGGGTTATCTCCATTAGCGGGAACGTCGGCTTCCCACGGCACGATCTGTGAAACTTTGGCCCCCTCGCTACCGCTCGGGGCTCTGACACGAAAGTTGCGCGCAATTCTTTCTGCTGAGAGTTGAATGGGTGTCAGCGGATTCTTAATCTCGTGCGCGATGCGGCGTGCGACTTCACTCCACGCCGCCGCACGTTGCGCAGCTAATAATTCGGAAAGATCCTCTATTACTAATACAACCCCCCGACTGTCGTTGTCCGTTCCTCTCAACGCCGTCGCGGTCAGGGCTACGGGTATCGCGCCGCCAGGACCTCGCGTCAATTGACTTCATCGCTGTTCAAGACGTTAGTCAGCTTTGCGGTCACGGACGGCCTCTCGTTTAGTTTTAATATCGAAATGGCGGCAGTATTTATGGTGGTGACGCAATCGCCTCGGTCGAGTGACACGACCCCAGTCGAAAGCGATTCCAGCACAGTCTCGATGTAATTGCGCCGCTCTTCGAGCGCCAGGTTCTTGTCTCGAAGCGCGCCGGCGCCCGTTTCCAGATCGCGGCGATTGGTCTCGAGTTCGGCCGTCATCTGATTAAACGAATCTGCCAATAAAGCCAGTTCATCATCGGCAATCCTATCTACCCGGTGAGAGAGATTGCCGCGCGCGACTTCCTTAGAGGCTTCGGCCAACGATCTAATCGGGGCGGCGAATCCACGCGCCAGATGTATGGCCACCCAAGTCGAGGCGAAAAGCAGCAGCAAGGTCATCAGGCCCAGAGTTGACATTCCCAACAGACGAACCTTGCGTTGTGTCTGAAGCAGATGCTGATATTCGCGTTGCGAGCCGGCGATCGTGTCATTGACGTCGGTATCGCTGCGGCGATGCGGCACCAGCATAAGACGCCAGGGACCCGTCAACGGGACGGCCATCAAATCGAACCCCTTCCCATTCGCAAATGCGTCATCCGACTGCGCGATTGGCCCGCGCGCGCTCTGCAGTAGCGAATTCAATTCCGCTCGCTGCGAATCGGGAACCGTAGTTTCACTATGGGCGGCCACGACTCCATCACCCGAGACAATCTCAACCGCAGTAATTTCGCCGGTCAATATCAATCGATCCAGAGTGGCTTGCCACTCGGACTGCGGCTTCTCTTTTATCATCGCGGCTACCAGCGTGGTCGTCTCGTGCAGGTCGCGATTCTGCACGGCCAGGTGTTCCCGCTGTTGCTCGCGGACGCGCTCCACGACGTTTTCGGGCAGACGGCCCATCCATTTCTCTACCGAGCGGTTTAGAAATAAATACGAGAACGTCGCCATCGCCGCAATTGGCAGCAGGCTTAGCCCGATGAAGTAGACGAGCAGGCGCGTCTGGATTTTGGCGCCGGGTTGGCGATCGTGTCGTTCGCGCCGCAACCTCAACAAATTGCGCAAGAGAATAAAACTGAAAACCACAAAAGCAGCGAAATTCAGAGATGAAAGAGCATATAGCAGCAGCGTGTCTGAGCCGGTTTCCGGCGGGAGAACAGCGCCCAGATTGAAGAGTTGCTGGGCCGCGATGACGGCAAGCAGAAAGGCAACGATGCCAACCAGGACCCATCGCGCCGCCCGGCCGCGCGTCGGCTTTTGGATTGGCTGAACGGTTTGATTAGCAGTGTTGCTCATGGAAACAGATCTGTTCGGCAACAGGACCAGGCGAGGCAAAAGTTTAGCACATTAACTCTGGCTCCCTCGCCCTTTGGGAGAGGGCTGGGTGAAGGTCTAGCTGATAGCCCTTTTTTGTTACGTTCCTTTCTTGATTCGAATAGTCCTTTGAGAATAAAAAAGTAAGTCTCTTAATCCCTTTTCAGCTAGGCCCTCACCCCAACCCTCTCCCAGAGGGAGAGGGAGTTAGCCGCATATCGATGCTAGAATGCTGCGACCTCAAATGGAAGCTTATAACTTTTTCATTAACCGCGAAGGTCGTCTGCGCAGCGGTTGGCGTCTGGCAATCTTTA
Organism: Acidobacteriota bacterium; assembly: GCA_003222835.1. Next base: position 3,184 of record QHXE01000297.1, read on the forward strand.
TTGTCGTGTTTTGGATATGCGTCCAGGTGAGCCAGACTCTGTCGTTTGCAGGTCTCAGACGAGTGCTTCATCTCTCGAGTCCGCAGATGCTCAGTAGCAATTGGTGGTTCGTCACCAATTCGGGATCATATTTGCTGTCGGCGACGCTGGCAGGTTGGGCCTGTGGAGCCTTGCTTGAAGGGTTGGCGTTTCGGGCGCTCGGCTGTTTACCGCATCGAGGCTGGTTCAGGAACTTGGGAATTGGATCGCTCTTAGGTGCAGCCTCACTTTTCCTGGCGGCCTTATTAGCAGCGGCAACAAGAGGCATTCAGTTTAGATTCGATGTTGCGGGCGTTCGTTCAATCGGCGAGACTTTGGTCGTCTCGCTCTTCATTTTTTCGGTCGGTGCGGCGGCCGAAGAAATGCTCTTTCGCGGTTATCCGTTGCAGACCTTCACACGAGCCAATCTGGCATGGGTCGGCGTGATCCTAACTTCGATTCCGTTTGCGTTAGGCCATTTCAGTAATCCACATGTCGTCCCAGGCTTTACTTTTGTCAATACCACCCTGGCGGGTGTATGGCTGGCGATTGCATATCTGCGGACGCGAAGTCTGTGGTTGCCGTTCGGTTTGCATTGGTCCTGGAACTGGGCGCAAGCAGCTTTGCTCGGCTTGCCGGTCAGCGGCCTCGACCGAATCGCGCCGGCGCCTCTGTTTCATGCGATGAACGCCGGACCGGATTGGCTGACCGGTGGGTCTTACGGAATTGAAGGGGGGGCCGCCTGCACAGTGGCGTTGATTATTTCCACCTTAGTTGTTTGGCGCACGAAACTAATCGTTCGCGCTGACGTTACAGAACCGCGAGCGGACCGGGGTCCCTACGCGGGCAGCCCGCGTGGCGTGGTGGATGCGACCGGTCTTTGATTCGTCCGGAGATCGTCATCGACGAAGAGGCCGGTCGCTACCGCTCGCGGTTCTGTAACAGCGTTTGTTAACAGTCTCTCCGCGATTCCCGTCTTAGCAATGTCTGGCAAAACCTGGGTACGCACGCTTCCAGCGTGCAGCTTGCAAATCGACGAGTTTCAGAGGATTGAAAGAAGCACGCTGGAAGCGTGCGCACCCAAAGAGGCGCAAGGATGTTAGAAGCTGAAGCAACCGCGAATATGCTGCTGATGACTAGACCCTTCAGCGCGCCGAAGATTGAAGAGCAGCCGGTT
>QHXE01000521.1 GCA_003222835.1 Acidobacteriota bacterium
CTGACGGTTCGCGACACCGCCGAAAACGTTCAGCTCATTGGCGAGCTAATCAGGAGCATCGACAAAGACCGCGCCGAAGTTGTAATGGACGTTAACATCTACGAAGTGTCGCGCACCAATCTGCTTCAGTTGGGCAATCAGCTTGGCAGTGGAACCTTCAGCCTGGGCGGATCGCCCGGACTTTCCGTGCTGACTTCAAATGCCGTTACCACCGCGGCGCAAACCGGCGTCAATGTCGGCAGCATTTTGACCGGCGTTCCTACTGCCGCAGCGGCGGCGTTGGTTATTCCGCCTTCGGTGCTCACCGCCTTTCAGAGCAGGAACAACGCGCGGTTGCTGGCATCGACTCAGATTCACGCTTTCAATAACGAAGAATCAACTGCTCGTATAGGCCAGCGCGTGCCCGTACAGACCGCGAGTGTGTATGGCAATTTTTCAAGTCCGACGACGACGGGCCAGGCGCCTGGAGTTTCCAATGGAGTGTTTGGCAGCAATGGCTATCCCGTGATCAATTATGAACCCACCGGCTTGACGTTGAGCTTTACGCCCATCGTTTTTCCCAATCTCGATGTGCAAGTCAAGATGAAGATCAATTCGAAAGACGTCGCTGGAGCCAGCGGGCTAACGCCGACGTTTACCGAGCGTGAGATTACCGGCACTGCGCGCGTTCAGAATAACCGCACGATGATGCTGGCCAGCGTCACACAAGATGTGCAATCGAGCGGCCGGCAGGGACTTCCGATACTGGGTGGGTTGCCGGTTCTCGGCCGGTTCTTCACCTCGCCGACCAGAGACAATCGACAGGTTGACATTGTCATCTCCGTAACTCCAAGAGTGCTGCGTGCGCCCGCGGTAACGCCGCGCGATGAAGAGATGCGGCAGAGCGGAACACTGCAATCGCCGACTACGGGCTCGATCGCGACCTTGATGGAAGATATTCAACGTGAAGAACAGATCGCGGCGGCCCGCAGAATCCCGAAGGAAGTCAATGTTCAGTTACCTGACGCGCCGGTGACATACGAGCCCGCGCCGAATGCCGTTGCGGCTAATCAGTCGAATGCAAATGTCTCGACGACCGAGAGCGCTGCTCAAGTCAAACCGGCTGCCTCAAATAAAGTCGTGGCCCCACCTGAAAATCAGAACGCTGTATTGACCGCGTCTACTAAACCAACCGAAGAGACGAATAAAGTTACGGCGACAAACTCCGCCGTTGCTCAACCAAAGGAAACTGCGGCGAACCAAATACAGCAGACGACGCCGAAATCGATGGATGTTGCGACTGCGATCAAGAGCGTCGTATCACCAGGTACGGAGGTTGCCGGAACATCAGCGAGTGCTAAGTCGGATGTGGTGGTTGCGCCCGCTGTCGAGCAACTCGCGCCGAAGAGTGAA
>QHXE01000522.1 GCA_003222835.1 Acidobacteriota bacterium
CGAAGACTGCGCCAACGCTAACGCAGTCCATCGACGAGCACGGCATCTTGCTCGTCTCGCTGACGCCAACTGATGGATTCACGGTGAGTGGCGAAGGTTCTCTGCTCAACCTCGATGTCGAAGCCAACGCAGTTGGTAATAGTGCATTGGCTTTCGACTTGGCGAACGTGCATGTGGTGGCGAAGGACGGCAGGCCAACGGCACTTCAGATCGAGCAGGGCAGCTTAACGGTGAAACCCGCGGACGGTTCGACGGACAAGCCGCCGGCTCCCAAGCCCATTCCCGAAGAGACAAGCAAGGCCGCGCCGCCACTCACTGCGGAAACTGCCGCCGGAGTCGGCGCGCTGAGCGCCAACGGTGAACTTGGCACCGCGGTCGCAATGGGAACGAAAGTCGCAGCGAGCGAACGGGCGCAGGCGACGGCTACTAAGACAAAAAGTTACGTGGTGCAAAAGCGGGATAATCTCTGGAGAATCGCGACTGAGCACGGCGTAACCGTCGCGGCGCTGCGTCAGGCGAATCCCAGGTTACGTGGTGAGGTGTTGTCCGTTGGAACCGAACTGGTAATTCCGTAGCATGAGCATCGATAAGAAGATTTCGGATTGCGGATTGCTGATTGCAGATTTGAGAGGTGCGTCTGGCAATTCGCAATTCGCAATTCGCAATTCGCAATCGAGAGGCTTCTCGCTCATCGAGCTGGTCATAACAGTTTCCGTGCTCGCCATCCTGACTCTGGGCGTGGTTCCTTTGGTCCAGGTCACGGTGAAGCGGCAGAAGGAACAACAGCTTCGCGACACGTTGCGTCAAATGCGGGAAGCCATCGATCAGTTTCATCGGGAAGCTTTGGCCGGGGCCAATTACCAGCCCACTCAAGCAGGAGGGGCAGGATTGTCAACGGCGCAACAGGAGCAAGCTGGGCGCCTTCCACCGAATCAAAATCCGCAAGGAGGAGGGGCAAACCCTTTCGCCGATCCGCGCGTGCGGGTGATGATCACGGATCAGACGATTTTCACGACTGATAATCCCGATCGCTATCCGCCGGATCTTGACACTTTGGTGAAAGGTGTCAGCGTCTTGCCGGTTACCGTCGGAGGTTTG
>QHXE01000523.1 GCA_003222835.1 Acidobacteriota bacterium
CCCTCTACGGTTAAGGAACACTCTGAAAGGGATCGATCAATGATTAGACGATTAGCTGCTGCGCTAACCCTCCTTGCTTTCGCTGCTCTCGCTATTGCGTTTCAGGCTAACCATCCTCGTCACGTGCCGACCGTCGATGACCTACTGACAGTCAAATCCGTAGGCGGCGCGCAGATCTCGCCGGATGGCAAGTGGATCGCTTATACAACGAGCTACGGTGATTTTAAGCAAGACGCTTTCATCATTCAGATCTGGCTGGTCGCAAGCGATAGCGGCAAGAGCTTTCAATTGACGCGCGGCGAGAAGTCATCGACGAATCCGAAATGGTCGCCTGATGGACAATGGCTCGCCTTCTTGAGCAATCGCGTTGAAGACAAGAACCAGATTTTTCTGATCAATTCGCAAGGCGGCGAAGCGCAACAGCTAAGTAAATCTGAAACCGCCATCAATAATTTCGCGTGGTCTGAAGACGGGACGACCATCGCATATACGGCCACCGAACCGCCGCCGCAACCGCTCAAGGATCGCAAAGAATACTTCGGTGATTATGACGTGGTGCGCGAGGGTTACAGTTACGTTCATCTCTGGACGTTCGAGGTGGCTGAGGCAATGAAGACGCCCGTAGTTGGAAAGCAGCGCACGAAGAAGAAAGATTTCAGTGTCGATTCGTTTTCATGGTCGCCGGACGGTTCTACGATCGCCTTCAGCGCAACAGTCAATCCTGATCTTATTCAAGGCGCCACTTCGGATATTTATCTATTGAAGCTGAGCGACGATTCAGTTAAGAAGGTCGTCGATCAGTCAGGACCCGATAACAATCCTCGATTCTCGCCAGACGGCAAGCAGATTGTCTTTTCGTCGGCCATGGGAGACAAGCTCTACTTCGCGAGCAACTCGCGGCTTGCCGTTGTGTCTGTCGAGGGTGGCAAGCCCCGATCGATTACGGACAGCTTTGATGAGAGTCCGGGTTTGATCGAATGGAAAGCCGATGGGATCTATTTCGTCGCACAACAGAAAACGCCTTCGCATCTGTTCCGTGTCGATCCTGCCAGTGGAAAAATCACGCGCATCTCGGCCCCTGACAATTTGATGGCCGGCGCGTTCTCACTAACGCGTTCGGCCGATCGGATGGCATTTGTGGCCGGTTCGCCGACCAGCATGAACGAAGTATTCGTCGCTGACATGCGAAACTTCGCGCCGCACAAACTGACCGACTTAACGGAGCAAGCGCGAGGCTTCACGCTCGGCACGCGCGAAGTAATTTCGTGGCCTAGTCAGGATGGAACCACCATCGAAGGAATTCTCATCAAGCCGGCTGATTTCGATGCGACGAAGAAATATCCACTGCTCTGCATCATTCATGGTGGACCAACTGGAATCGATCGCCCGCTGCTCCTAACTCCGGACGCTCGCTACTACCCGTCGGATATTTGGGCAGCGCGCGGCGCGCTGATTCTCAAAGTGAATTATCGCGGCAGCACGGGCTACGGCGAGAAGTTTCGCAAACTCAACATGCGCAACCTTGGCGTGGGCGACGCGTGGGATGTTTTGTCCGGCGTCGATTATCTAGTTAGCAAAGGTTGGGTTGATAGATCGAAAGTCGCCTGCATGGGTTGGAGCCAGGGTGGTTATATCTCAGCGTTTCTGACAACCTCAACCGATCGGTTCGTCGCGATTTCCGTCGGCGCGGGAATCTCGAACTGGTCCACTTATTACTACAACACCGACATCACGCCTTTCACGATCAATTATCTCGGCAACAATCCCGCGGAAG
>QHXE01000524.1 GCA_003222835.1 Acidobacteriota bacterium
CTTCCGTTCAAGGACGCGGCTGATTTGACGAGTTCTGTCGATTCTGCCGGGCGTGCGCGCGTCGCCCGTGCTGCAGTCTACCCAAACGATTGCCTTATCGGAAATGCCGATCATGTTATATGAGAATGGATACAGAGTCGGAACGAAGCGAACCGGATATTTACCCGGCTCATTCGGCAAATCCGATGGACCCCCTTGCGCTCCGACCGTAGTGAACTCGACGCCAAAGATATTGTTGACCCTCTCTGGCGCGACGTTCTTCTTGAATGCCAACTCGATCATCACCAGCTTGTTTTCAAGAAACGATAATTGAATCTGGGAAAAATCACCAACGTTCTTAAATGAGAGTTGTCGGAATATCTTCTCTTTATGTTTTGGATCGAGCCACTTGCTTACTTTTGAGGCGTCAAGGCGATCAACTTTGTCCGCGGCCGGCTGTCCCAGAATGCGCATGGCGTCTTCCGAACTGGTCTGGTTCAAAGTAAGCCCCCGAAAACGATCAGCCACAGCAAAAGAGCGACGTCAGAATCCACATCACTCCTTCTCCATATCACATAAGAATCGGAAATTCCAAGCACCTCGCGCGTGTGCGCTCAAGGTATCCAGAAAGGGATTCGTCGGTCAGGCGCGAATATTCATTCGGCGTGCCTTCCCTAAACCGGAAGGGACGCATTGATTTAAGCTCTCCGTAAATTACTCTCTGAACGCGAGTGCGCGGCGGACGTGATTGGCCCATAGCCGATGAAAATTCATGAGTCCGAGTCCAAACCGCCCGTATTTGCTTCCAAAACCTAGCCTCATCTTGGCAAGTCGCATAGAATGCGCCTGGATTTTTATCCGCGGCCGGCGATAAACATGAACACCATAAAACGACGTTCGATTTTCCTGCTTGTTCTCTGTATCTGCGGCGCGACCCTGCCAACGTTCTCCGTTCTCTCGCAGAGCGAGAACCGTGCGGTGTACTACCCGGCGCCTGGCAACAGTTGGCAGCGACGGCGGCCGGAAGATGTCGGAATGGACAGCGCCCTGCTCGAGCAGGCAGTCGCGTACGCGAAGACTCAAGCCAGCGCAACACCGCCGGATTTTTCCACGCAGGTAGAAACGTTCGGCCGGGTGCTCGGACCTTTGCCGAAGATGCGCGGCGATACCAATGGGATCATCATTCGGCATGGCTACATTGTCGCTGAATGGGGTGACACGAACCGGATCGATCCGACTTACAGCGTGGCGAAGAGTTTTCTCTCAACTCTGTGCGGGCTGGCCGTCGATCGGGGTATGATCAAGAGCGTCCGAGATCCAATGAAGCTTTACGCGACCGATCATGGTTACGACTCCCAGCATAATTCGAAGATCACATGGGAAGAACATCTCCAACAAACCAGCGAGTGGGAAGGATCGATGTGGGGGAAGAACAGCGACTTTGTCGGTGCGTTGGAATTCGGTCGCGGCCAGCGCCAACCGCGCGCCATTAAAGAACCGGGCACGTACTGGGAATATAACGACGTGCGCATTAATCGCATGGCGCTGACTCTCTTGCAAGTTTGGCAGAAGCCTCTGCCGCGTGTCCTCAAGGATGAAATCATGGATCGCATCGGCGCTTCCAATACCTGGCAGTACCACGGCTACTTCAATTCTCAGGTCATGATTAAGGGCAAAATGGTTGAATCAGTGAGCGGCGGAACGCGCTGGGGCGGCGGCCTCTGGATCAATACGCGTGACATGGCCCGCTTTGGTTATCTGTTCCTACGGCGCGGAAATTGGAACGGCAAACAACTCATTTCGGAGAACTGGATCAAAATGGCCACGACTCCGACCACGATTGGCCATGACTACGGTTACCTTTGGTGGCTCAACACGCAAGGCAAACAATACCCCGACGCTCCCCGCACGAGTTTTGCCGCCCTGGGCAATGGCTCAAACACGATCTGGATCGATCCGGAACACGATCTCGTAGTCGTCTGGCGCTGGCACCGCGATCGTAGCGCCAACGAATTATTCAAGCGAATACTGGCCGCGGTTAATACAAAATAGACCGAGAGACACTATTCGATTCCAGCTTCGCCATGTCGGACAGAATCCCGAGCGAATTCAGATCTCGAAACGCGGGTAACAAAGGGCTCAAGTATGAACTCATCGTTACCCTCAGGAACCAATCTCGGTCGCCGGGAATTCGCTCGAGGATTTGCGAAGGCGGAATGGGTGTGGCGCATCTGGCGCTGGATACTGCCCTACCACTAAGGCGCAAGTAATCGTCTTCGTCCATCAGCAGCGATCGTGATTCCCGATTTATCAAGTTCTTTCCGATCCCAAAGCTTGCACGTGACTTGTCGATGCGCCTGGTCCAACGCTTCGCAGTAATTCGTATACGTACAGCGACGAACTTCGTCACCGCGACCGAGTTTCACTTTCAAAAACCAATCGGGATCGGCCAGCGCCTGACGCGCCATACCGACGATGTCGGCGTCACCGCTATGTAGAATTGCTTCGGCTTGTTCAAAGGTTGTTATGCCGCCGGTCGCCACGATAGGCGTCGTGAAGCCGGCAGCATTTACAGCGCCCTTGATTTGCGCGACAAGCGGCACGGCGCGACCAAACGGACCGCGCTCGTCAGACAGAGTGGTCGGCATGCATTCGTAACCGCTTTGACCCGTGTAAGGATAGACGGCCTGGCCGACTTTCGGTTGTTCGGCGTCTTCGAACTTGCCGCCCTTCGAGATCGAAAGATAATCAAAGCCGGCCCGCGCGAATTCCCCGCCGAAGTAAACCGCGTCATCGATGCGATTGCCGCCGACTATTACTTCATCGCCAAGAAATCGCACGCCTACGACGTAGTCGTCGCCAACGCGCTCGCGCACGGCGCGATAAACTTCCAACGGCAGACGCACGCGATTCTCGCGCGCTCCGCCATAGCCGTCGATTCGATCGTTCAGTGCGCTCAGGAAACCGGCCATCGTGTATGCGTGGGCGTAATGTAACTCGACGCCGTCGAATCCCGCCTCGCGTGCGCGGCGCGCAGCCTCGGCAAAGATTCCCGGCAGCACCTGCGGCAGCTCGCGTACGTGGCGCAGATGCATGTCAGTCACGCGCTCGCGATAGCCGAAGCGCAGAGATTCAAGTTCTCGTTCGTCGAGCACGAGTTCGATGAGATCGTCGGAGGCGTTCTTGAGAAATGCGCGAACTTTTATTTCGTCCGCTCCGAGCCAATTTGCATCTCCGGTCAGTTCGGATATCGCTTCGCGGTGGGGCCAGGTGATTTTAAGAAAGCGATCGAAATACTTGCCGCGATCAGGCCGGCGCTTGACCGCGAGAAAATCAATGATCTGAATAAAAAGTTTGGTGTGGCCGTCGCTTGCTTCGCGCACGGTCTCGACCAGCTTTTTCAATCCGGGCAGAAATCGATCGTGCCCGATGCGCAAGAGCGGCCCACTCGGAATGTCACGCACACCGGTCGCCTCGACTACTAAGCCTGCGGGCTGGCCTTGAGCAAATCGTCCATACCAATCGAGGTTATCTT
>QHXE01000525.1 GCA_003222835.1 Acidobacteriota bacterium
CCCGGCTTCGTGCCCGAATACATTCGCCCGCTATTTTGTGAAGGCAAAGGGCCGTTTCGCTGGGTCGCTCTGTCAGGCGAGGCCGACGACATTCGCAAGACTGACGATCTCGCGCTGGAGCTTTTCCCCGATAATCGAACCTTGAATCGCTGGCTGCGTCTCGCGCGTGATCGCGTGAAGTTTCAGGGCCTGCCCGCGCGCATCTGCTGGCTCGGCTACGGCGAGCGCGCTGAGATGGGCGAAGCAATTAATGAACTGGTTCGCCGTGGAGATTTAAAAGCGCCGATTGCGATCGGCCGCGATCATCTCGACACCGGATCAGTGGCTTCGCCTTTCCGCGAAACCGAAGCGATGAAAGACGGCTCGGACGCAGTCGCCGACTGGCCCATTCTCAACGCGCTCTTGAACACCGCGAGCGGCGCAAGCTGGGTTTCGTTTCATCACGGCGGCGGAGTCGGCATCGGTTACAGCCTGCACGCCGGCCAGGTTTCCGTCGCCGACGGCACCGACGAAGCTGCGAAGCGCCTGAATCGCGTGTTGACCAACGATCCCGGACTTGGGGTTGCGCGGCATGTCGATGCGCGATATGAGGAAGCGATTGAGACTGCGAGACAGAAGGGCGTGAAGATTCCGATGGTCCGGTGAACTGGACGCGTCTTAATCCAAGATCGGAATTGAACTCGGCATGGACGAGAGTAATAAGCTGACGATTATTGGTATTGTCATCAATGCGATCTTGTTATCGCAAGTATGGCGTGGGCTTGGATTCTCAACAAGAAAAACATTCAGGCTCGGTTAGCTCCGCCGCATCTGCCGAAACCGAAGAAGAAAAGATACTTGACCGTCACCGAACGCCGACTCCTAAAAAACTTCCGACGAATCGAACTGGCGATGATCTTAATCATATTAACTGAGCCGCTCGGCTATTTTGTTTTCAATGCCTTTCCGCCGCAATCTAGAATCAATGTTGTGAGCGCTTTCCTTTCGATAGGCGTAATGGTTATGTTTTCCATGGCAATTGTTTATATGGAGAAAAACGAGATAAGACAGATCAAAAACGGCGAATTCATGAAACGCATGAAACGGACGGCCCGCCAGCCGCATAACGTAAGACGTTGAACTGACTCAAAGTGATTACTAGCGAGACAACAACGTGTGCGCTAGAATTTAGCTCACCATGACGGTTAATCTAAAACCTTACCTTGAAGAAGAGCTTGCCGCGCGCGCAAAAGCCGAAGGTTTGACTACAGAAGACTTCGTCAATCGCGAACTGGAAAAGTTGATCTCGACAAAGAACCGTATGACTGAGCACAATGCCTCAACCGAGAACGAAAAGCCTTTCTACCAGACTCCCGAAGAGTGGGTGAGAGCTCTTGACGACTTTATTAAGAATTTTCCTCAACATCCGGTTTTGTCCGATGAGGCGATTAGTCGAGAAAGCATCTACCGAGAGAGAGAAGATGCTCAATTGTGAGTTGGCAATCAATAGTAAGCCATGACCATTACTCTAAAACCTGATCTTGAAGATGAGCTTGCTACGCGCGCGAAGGCCGTAGGCTTGTCGACCGAGGAGTTCGTCAATCGCGAGCTTGAGAAGTTGGTAGTCAGCGCATCGGCCGAATCGAGGTTGACACCGGAAGAGCGTGCGCGACTTTGGGAAGAATGGCTAGAGAGTCATGCCGTCGTCGGCCCCCCTCTTTCTGATTATGCAGTAAGCCGCAAGAGCATCTACAAGGAGCGCGAAGATGCGCAGCTATGATCTACCTCGTCGACACGAATGTCTTGCTGCGAAGCATTCAGCTAGCTGACCCGATGCACGCAGATGCCAAGCGAGGCATAGCTACTTTAACCCGCCAGGACCAGCAGCTTTCAATTGTTGCCCAGAATCTGATTGAATTCTGGGCTGTCGCTACTCGCCCGGCAGTTAACAATGGTCTTGCCCTTTCGATTGACGAGACTGCCCAACACGTCGCCACGTTCAAGAGAGTATTCACTCTTTTGGCTGATAATCCCGAGATATTTCTCGAAT
>QHXE01000526.1 GCA_003222835.1 Acidobacteriota bacterium
GGTTTTTCAGACGAGCGAAAGAAAAACCGTTGAAACGGTTAGAGGAGATCACTTCGAAACGACGTGGTCACCCGGTTGAAACCGGGTGAGAATCAGAATGAATGCTTGCCTAATTCTCCTTCCAGCACTAATCCTAAAGTGCCGGCCTGCTAACCTCGAAGTCCTCTAAAGTGCTTGCGAGAAAACCCGTGGTCGCTGCTCTTGACTGCGCAGACGCTGGTCGAAGAACATGCAAGCATTTCGCAGAAATGGCCGTCCGCGTTCGGTCAGGATCAGCCTTTCATCGCGTACTTCGACCAAGCCATCATCGAACATCGACTCAAGGAACGCACGCGCATCCGCAGTTTGCTCTGGCCGCAACTCGACTTCGAAGCGAGTCATAAACGTCAGGATTTGTTCGCGCAGGCGCCGGTCTTCCTCCGTAAGCAGATGCCCGCGAAGAGTGGGAATTTCTCCCTCGCGCACTCGACGCTCATACACCGGAAAGGCCTTTTCGTTTTGATGAAAGCAAGTTGGTGTTTCGGAAATCGCGCTGACTCCGAGACCCAGTAGCACACTCGTCCGTGTCTCGGTGTAGCCCTGAAAGTTGCGATGCAGAGTTCCCTGCCGCTGCGCGTTAGCAATGCCATCCCGGGGCAGCGCAAAGTGATCCATTCCGATTTCAATATAACCCGCATTTTCCAGCAGCTCGCGCGCCAGTTCGTAAAGCGCGCGCTTCTCACCAGCTACCGGCACATCCTCGTCTTTGTAGCTCCGTTGCGCGGGCTTGATCCAAGGCACCCGCGCAAAGCTGTATAGCGCGATCCGATCAGGCCGCAACTTAATTGTCTTCTCCACTGTTTTCGCGAAACCTTCCGGAATCTGACGCGGCAAACCGTAAATCAAATCGTAATTGACGGAAGTGTAACCGAGAGCTCGCGCGATATCGGTTATAGACTTCGTGACTTCGTACGGCTGATGGCGATTGACGAGCCTTTGTACTTCGGGATCGAAATCCTGAACCCCAATTGATATCCGCGTGAAGCCACGCTGATGGAGCGTGCTCAACTGTTCGCGCGTCGTGTGGCCTGGATGAACTTCAACCGAAGCTTCAAATCGCTCGGAGTCAATGCTCGTGTTGTCGAGCATCGGCTTCAGGATGCGGTCAAGATTTTCAGCGGAGAAAAATGTTGGCGTGCCGCCGCCAAGATGCACACCCAGCAGAGAACGCTCTCGCAATCCCGGAACGCGATCGAGATAAAGATTCCATTCAGTTGAAAGCAGATCGACGTAACCTTCTTCGCGTCGATGGTCGCGCGTGATGACGGTGTTGCAGGCGCAGAAGGTGCAAAGCGATTCGCAGAACGGAAGATGAAAATAGAGCGACCAGGTGGTCGCTTCGTCGTCGAATGCTTTATTGAGTTCGTCCAGCCATTGCTCCGTTGTCGGCGAATCGGTCCAGAACGGAACCGTCGGATAGCTGGTATAGCGCGGCGCCGGGACGTCGTACTTGGCAAATAAATCAGTCACTGCATTACCTCTCTAACTGTCTCAACAAAAATTCTCACGTTGTCTTCCGGCGTGCCGGGCAAAACGCCGTGCCCTAAACCGCAAACCCAACCGTCGCGGGAATGTTTGACTAACGGTTCCAGATAGCGAAGAATCTGGCGTTTCAGTTCGTCTCGTTCGCATAACAGCAAAGCCTGATCGAAATTGCCTTGCACAAAGCCGTGGGGAAAAAGGTCGAACGCTGCACGCAAATCCCAGCGATGATCTACACCAATTCCAGCGAAGCCGCCATCAGTGAACGGTGCGTGGCACAGATGCGCGGGCTGCGTGCCTTTCGAGTAATAGCCAAGGCTAGCGACTGGCGAATATCCCGTAGGGATCCGAAGATTATAGAAGCTTTCTATAGACATTTCAGCGCTACGCGGCTCTTTCGACAGGCTCTCAAACGAAACATTTTCCGCCAGCACTCGAAGCTGTGGCACGATCTCAGCGTTGAAAACATTGGGCGACAACTCACCCGCTGCAGTGTCAAAGATCATCACTAATTCCGCGCCGCTATTGAGTTGCAGCTCGATGCTTCGAGCGAGAAGCGGGACCATCGCTTCGCAGAACCGCGGAAACAAGGCGATAAGTTTCTTCGATTCGATCAGCGATCCCTGGTGCGAGCCTTCTACTGCATAAGCAAAAAGTGTCCACGGACCGCCGACAAAACCAATCAGGCTGCGACTCGAAGGCAAACGCTCGCGGGTTGCGCGAACTGCGTCTCCCTGAAACAGTAAATTTGGCCAGGCTTCTTCGACTGAACGTAGCTGCGAAATTGTTTGCTCATTTAGTCGCCATTCGAGCTGGGGCCCTCGATCCGTATATTCCAACCCCATGCCCAAAGCCTCGAGCGGAAACAGCAAATCGCTGAACAAAATCGCGGCGTCAAAATCAAAGTCCAGCACCGGGCCTAAGGCGACTTCCGCGGCCAGCTCAGGTCGCTTGCACAAATCCATGAAAGAATATTTCTCGCGCAGCGCCTGGTAGTGTTTGTGATAGCGGCCAGCCTGGCGCATCAACCAGATTGGCGGCGTTGATTGTGGACGTCGAGCCAGCGCATTTTGAAAACGTGCGTTGCCTACTTGGAGTGCGGCGGCAGAGCGGAGCGGCGACGCCGCTTTGGATAAGACTGCGAGGCTGTCTTGAGTCATCGTTTACTAACGTACACACCCAATGTTCGACTGACAAATCCAAAGCGCCGTCGCCGCTCCGCTCTGCCGGCGCACTCCAAATTATTCATCACCACACCATTGATAACCGATGCCCCGCACGGATCGAATGCAAGTGCTCTTCGTATCCCCCAGCAACTGTCGTAACCGCACGATCATATTATCCACCGTTCGTTGATTCAGAAACTTGTCCTCGCCCCACAGCGCGTCCAGAATTTCATTACGGCTAACGACGCGCGGACTGCTGGTTACCAACAACTCCAGCAATTCAAAGTCGCGCGCCGCGGGATACTCGCGACCTCCATCCGGCTGTACGATCACCCGATTGCTCAATTCGATGACGCGGCCATTGCAACTGATCTCCCGCTGGACCGGATGAGTGTCGAGCACTTGCTTGACACGCAACAGCAACTCGCGCA
>QHXE01000527.1:0-1648 GCA_003222835.1 Acidobacteriota bacterium
AAATAGAGTCGATTGCCACAAGTGATTGCCCAGCGCTGGCGCAATGGCCATCCACATCGCGGACAAATATTTCAGGATCATTGCGATTTGTCCTTTCTCTCAAACCTCCAGAGAATTCTCTCGCCTGTCCCTGACATCGTTGCCCCTGCCTCGCTGCTAATTCTCGGAAGGCTTTTCAACGTGATCGATGACGAGAACCTCCACTGGGCCTTTTTTTTGATTCCCGTTTCAGCCCAAGCTGCTCCTGAATCGCTGTGAAGATCGAAGGCCCGGTAGAATCTGGCGGCGGTGCGTTGCCCGTCCCTTGCTGGCCGCCTTCCGTCCCCTCCAACATCGACAACTGATTCTCATCTGGTGTCCATTGTAGGTTGAAATCATAGTCGCCCGTGAGCCCGGTCTTATCCAGAACGGTACGGCCCAGCGGCAGCGACAATTGCCGCACCAGATCCGCCATTGCCCTTTTCACGGATCAGCAAGGATCAAAGAGGCTCCGAGACTAGGCGAATCGGTGTACACTCCCGCCTGGTTGGCTTGCAAAATGGAAATCCCGGTTCATATGCATTGCCGAATGCTTGCTATGGCCCTGGTGGTGTGCGGACCGTTTTCCGCAAGCTCCTTGGCCACTGTCGATCTCGATGCCGCACGAAAATCGGTCGTCGAGGGAGAAAAAGCGGTTGAGGAAAAGCGCTTTGCCGACAGTGCTCACGCATACGCGGCAGCGATGGACGCGGGTATTCAGTGTCCCGACATCGCTTACAGTGCCGCCGAGGCTTTTTCTCGGGCCGGTGATCCCAAGTCTGCTTTCAAATACCTCAGCATGGCCATCGACCTCGGATTCCACGGTGACCTCTCTGGGGACGCTGATCTGCAACCACTCCACTCCGAGCCGTTCTGGAAGGAGCTCGTTCAGCGTCACGAACGGAGGGAGAAGGCCTACCGGGCAGCTCATAGAAATCCTGACAAAGTGCACATCTCGACCTCAGATGTTAGCAACTTTTGGCATGCCTACGATCTTTCGGTTACCCGTCCAGCGGCAGAGTGGCAAGACATTTTTCGACAGGAGTATTTCAACAAGCGGTCGCCTGGCCTGGAAGACTATTTCGTGACGAAAATACGCAGTGAAGCCGACTTTGTGCGAACCCTGCAACGGCTGCCAAAGTTTTATGCCAGTATTCGCGATGACAGTCTTGCGTTGGTGGGAAACGTGCCCGAAATCAAGCGAACCTTTCGACACTTGAAAACCCTCTACCCGCAGGCCATATTCCCGGACGTCTATTTCGTCGTGGGCGAACTCACCTCGGGCGGAACCTCCACTTCGACCGGGCTATTGCTGGGGAGTGAGATGATTTCGGCGGGCCCAAGGACTTCCGTTGACGAGCTCGGAGCGTGGGAAAAATCAGCCGTCGGACTATCGTCTTCCGTGCCGGGCGTGGTGGCGCATGAGATTCTTCATTTTGAGCAGCTTCCTTCCGGGGATAACCGTCTTTTGGCTGCAGCCCTAACGGAAGGCGCAGCGGATTTCATGGGTGCCATGATTTCCGGTAAGTCACTGGACGACACCCTGCGCACCTACGGTGACTCACATGAAGCGGAGCTGTGGCGAAGTTTCTCTCAAGAGATGAACGGCACCAAACTGAGTCACTGGCTT
>QHXE01000527.1:1746-5043 GCA_003222835.1 Acidobacteriota bacterium
GGGAGCTGGTGGAAATGCGGGATGCTACAAAGATCCTGCAAGGAAGCGGGTACGCAGAGCGGTTCTCGCGCTGACCTTGCCTAGGCTCTGGAGAACAACGCTTACCGGGTGTTTCTGCTTTGTTTGCTGCTCACTTTGAACGCAAGGATGCCCCAGCTTCCGCAATTGAGCAACGAATCCGAACAGCGCCACCTGAAGGAGTAGGTCAGCCTCGTCGCTAATTAGCCGACAGCTATTCGATCTGGGCCTTTTGCCAACTGGCGACACGATTCCGGGTTGTATCGTCGGCAACGCTTACCTAATCGCGTTACATCAGAGTTCCGCGTCAGAACGAAGCCGTCCGGCGGACCCACAAAGGTCGGGGAATTGACCATCCCTCGGCTCTCGTCTCACTCACCTGCCGTAGAGAGTCAGCTTGCAGTCGACCACGTTCCCCACGCTCAGGCCGCGCTGCTCAAGAAGTTCGGCAAGAGCGACGTTTACGACTTCTTTGCGGAAATCGACTTTCGGCATGGGCCGATTTTGCAGATAATCGCCCAATTGTTGGTACGGAGTTGGGACAACGGTTGGGACAATCGAAGGGGTTCCACACGCGACCGGATCGCGCTTAAACGACGCCAAAGAAACGACTTAGTGGGATTTGAGTTTTTTCTTCGTAGCCAGACGCTCTATCCAACTGAGCTACGGGCGCGCAGCGAAACACTTCACTGTCAACAGTTTACGGCAAGTTCTTCTTCGATTTCAACCTCGAGTTTTGGCTCATTATGAGCACTTGTGAGAAATCGCAGGGTGCGCTATCTATCTCTTACGAAAAAACTTAAATAAATTGAATTCATGCATGAGCGTCTAACTTTCTACCAGACGCTCGACTCGCGGGGAGCAACCGGACGAGGGCGTTGAAGTGGATGAAAAGAACGACCAGATTGCGCATCGCATAATGCGTAGCAGGATGGGAAATCCTAAAGAATCATGGGCGAACAATTCGCCAGAGACACCCCGTTTTTGGTCCCGGCTAAAGTTTTGGCGAAACACAGCCCTTAACAGCTTCCTTCGCCTTGATTCAAGACGGTGACAAACGAACGCTTATGGAAAAACAGGTCTAGTCGATTCATCAACAACCAAATCTACTCGGTCGAAGGAGCCGACGCCGTTCTTAATAGGCAAGGGCTCAAAATCGTCTCAGGGCCTCAACCGTTTGCCACCTCCACAATCCACGTAAATTACCGCTGCGGAGGATGGAGTTTCTGCAGAGCATCCCTCACGGCAGTTCTCACATCGGCGGGCTGATTGGGGTCATTTGCCAGTCGTTGCAAAACGGGTGAGGCCTGCTGCAGGGCTTGTTGCCCCATCCCAGATAGTGCTTGTGCGGCGCTGATCCGAACTCCCATATCGGGATCATCCAAGGAAGCAATCATCATCGCAACAATTTGAGCATCCTTAACGGTCGCCTTTCCCACGGCGACCAATGCCTCCCTTCTACTCTTATTATCGAGTGGCCGAGAAAGGAAGTCCCGCAAGGCTGCGATTACCTCTGGGTTTTCAGGCGCAATATGGACAAGCTCGAAAATGGCGCCGCTACCCTGGGCCTGCGCGTCAGCATCGGTTCGTTTCAGGAAGGCTAGAAAAATAGGCACGACCTCAGGCGGGGGAACAGGTTTGAGGGTGCCTAGGATGACCAGCGCCGCCGCTCGCCTTTCTGGGGCGGGCGAAGTCAGTTCATACCCTACGGCGTCAACGTGGCCTCGCAGCAACTCGGCACTGTCCGGTCGGAGAGCGATACTAAACAAAGCGGAATCAGCATAGCCGCTCACGGTATTATCTTTATGTGTCAGGGCAGCGAAGATCGCTGGCAGAGCCTTGATAATTTCCTCGGGTCGCAGCGTTTCGATCTGACCTGTGACCTTCCGAAGATTCTCATATGCGGGCGGAGACGAAGGGTTCTGAACCAATGATTGGTAGAACTCCTGAAGGGAAGAAGTTTGTGCATGTACGCGATAAGTCAACGCCACTACCGCAATGATGGAAAGAGAGCATCCAAACTTCACAAATCGTCTCGCAAACATAATTTTCCTCTTTGCCCTCAGTGCGTTGGAACCACAACTGGTTGGGTTACCCCTGCAACCTTATTAATATGGCTGACCAGGCAATCGAATAGATATGGGGGCGAATTGTCTGGCGGTAGATAGGAATAAATGATGGCTCCATTGACTTTGATCTGATGGGCAGGATAGCACGTATGATTGTAGTTGACATAGGCTGTGGGCGATTGCTGATTCGTTGTATCGAGCACAGTACGCATATCCCGAGCGCGAGAGTCAGGACGGCAACGGCGGTAAAGCCGGGAGACTTGCGCAGCGTTCGGGCGGCGAAGCGAAGGTCCTGCCAACACGTCTCTACTAAGGATTCCCAGCCGCCAGAGCGAACGATTTCCTTGCTGACCTCGAGGCTTCCTCGCTCCAACCGGACGGCGCGAACGGCTTCTTTGCGGCTCATCCCCTGCTTCATCTTTTCTTCGGCTGCCATCTCCTGGTAGGCGCGAAGCTCCTCATTCAACTCCCGGTCGACTTGCTCTTTTCGGAACAATGATCGAAGGCCGCTCGTTATATTTCGCAGCAAGGACATCTCTTTACTCGTATCTCAGAGCGACGATGGGATCGACGCTGGTCGCCCGGCGGGCGGGCACATACACGGCCAGCAGAGCCACTATTATCAGCAGCATGGCAAAGGCAACGAAGGTCAGCGGGTCCCTCGGTCGGACACCGTATAGCAAGCCGGTAAGAAGTCGCGTGAGTCCGAAGGCGACAGCTACCCCGACGCCGACGCCCATCAGAGTGAGAAGGAGCCCTTCCCCGACCACCATCCGCAGGATGTCCCGCCGAGTGGCGCCGAGAGCTGAGCGAATGCCAATCTCATGCCTGCGGCGGCTGACAGAATAGGAAAGCACTCCATAGATGCCTACGGCGGACAGCACCAGAGCGATTGCAGCGAACAGGCCCAGCATGGAAGCTGAGACGTGCTGCCGCCAGATCGACTCAGAGACTACGTCTTGCATGGTGCGCATCTGGATCACTGGCTGTTCGCTGTCCACCTGCCGCACGGCGTCACGCACGGCGGCGGCAACGCCCGTCGGGTTTGAGGCAGTCCGAATGACAAACGTAACCAGGAAGGATGCAAATGGATGCTGGGCGTAAGGCTCGTACAGTTCCGGGTGAGGCTCGGAATCCACGGAGTCCTGCTTGGAATCCGCAACTAGACCCACGACTGTCGCGGGCGCATCATTCGGGCAGGCGCCCGGCA
>QHXE01000346.1 GCA_003222835.1 Acidobacteriota bacterium
ATATTCCCGAATCTGGATGCAGCATCGAAGAACATCATAAATTTCGTTCGTGATGGACAGAAGGCGGGGGCGATCGGGACGATGAATACTACCTGGGATGACGACGGAGAATCGTTGTTCGAAATGGCGTGGCATCCGATCGTCCTGGGCGCGGCGGCGTCATGGCAGGAGGGCGCGGCCGACATTCAAGAGTTCGACCGCGATTTCGATTGGGCTTTCTTTCGCAACGACGGCGATCAATTTGTGAAAGCGGAGCGGGCGTTGGGAAGCGTCGATGCTTTATTCGGCGGCACTACAACCGACGAGATGTTCTGGCGCGATCCATTCACTACGCAGTTTCAGAATCAAGTGCGAAGTCTTGCGGAGCGAATCCGCACGATGCGGTTGACGGTCGAAGACGCGCGCGAGTCACTACTGAAAAACGAAAACCGCGCCAGAAGAAACGCTTCGGCAGTCGCCGCGATGAAATTTGCCGCCCAAAGATTCGATCATCTCGGGCGGCGGATGGAAGTGATGCAACGATTCAGCGATCAATATTGGGACGCTTATTTGAATCTTGGCGATCGCGCGAAGGCCAGAAAGCTGCGTTATTATACGGGAGCTATATACAACAACCTGCGCGAGATGGTCGAGGAGCTTTCGATCTTAAAAGAAGATTATCGCAAGCAGTGGCTTGCAGAAAACCGGCCTTACTGGCTGGAAAGCGTGCTGGCTCGCTACGATCAAATGGTTTCGATCTGGCTCACAAAGTCGCGCGCGATGAACGAAGCGCTGCAGAAGTATGAAGCAACATCGACGCTGCCGAATCCGGAAGAGTTTGGATTGGGAACGCGACCCGTCGTGGCGCCGCAGAGCCGGTAGGAAATTTATCCGCAGATTACGCAGATTACACAGAAAAGAACGGCAAAAGAATGATCATGAGAGACCTCACCGAGAATGATCCCAGAACGTATGCGAGGACGTAGCCTACAGCACCGCCGACTGGTTCTTTCTAAATCTGTGGAATCTGCGAAATCTGCGGATGTTTTCATGGTTAACGATAAGCGCGTAGCTGCTTTGGACGTTTTAGCGTGGCTACTCTTAATGTGGTTGCTATTGCAGGGAATATCACCATCAAGATTTGAAGGTTGGGCGGACCTGCGTATCCACCCCCCTTTGATTCGATTTAACATCAGGGCGCATACGCAGGTGCGACCCAATAGATTGTGAAGGAGATCGAAATGCCAACTTACATTGCACTGCTCAACTGGACGCAGCAGGGAATTTCAAAGGTTGGGTCGAGCGCAAAGCGACTCGATGCCGGCCGCAAGGCGTTCAAGAAAGCTGGAGTGGAAATCAAAGATGTCTATCTGACGATGGGCCGACACGATCTGGTCTGCGTGATCGAAGCGCCCGACGACGAGTCTTATGCGAAGGCGATTATCGGTTTGGGTTCGCAGGGAAACGTTAGCACTGAGACGCTCAAGGCCTTCACTGAAGACGAATATCGCACGATCGTCGGCTCGGTATAGCTTGGGAGCGCGCACGTCCCGTCCGCCGTGTGCGCATTTCAGCGCTTCGGAAAAATAATATTAGCGCTTCGCGCTCCATGCGGGCGGGACGCTCGTGCTCCCAGCGTTAGCGCCCATATCCAGGCCCGCGCAGCACTCGTCCGGCTAAGGCGGGCGTGCGCTGTCCGTTATCAACCTCGATCTGTCCGTTTACAATGACGAAGTTTATCCCGACCGGATACTGATTCGGTTCTTCGAACGTCGCGCGATCGATCACCGTCTTTGGATCGAAGATCGTAAGGTCTGCAAAGTAGCCTTGACGAATCAATCCTCTCTGTTTCAAACCCACATTCGACGCCGGCAAGCCCGTCATTTTGTGAATCGCGAGTTCCAAGGACATTAAGTGCAGGTCGCGCACATAGTGCCCGAGAATGCGTGGATATGTGCCCCACCCGCGGGGATGTGATTTCGAGCCGGCCAACGGGCCATCCGTGGCGCGCGCGCTGCTATCGGTGCAGATACTGACTAGAGGAGACTTCAGCGCTGCATTCATGTCGGCTTCGCTCATCATAAAGAAGATCGCGCCGGTCTGGCCGTGATCCGCGATGATGAAATCAAACAGCGCGTCGAACGGATCTTTTTTCTGCGCAGATGCAATTTCAGACAGTCGCTTGCCTTGCTCACCTTCCAAATCTCGATTCACCACCGAACCGATTAGGATTCCGCTGGGCCCTCCACTGCCGAGATAGATATTCTCCCAATCCTTCGAATCGGCGCCAATCTCCCTTTTCAGACGTTCCCGGGTTGCCGGGTCTTTCAAGCGCGCGATCATTCGATCCGTGCCACCTTCAAGCGCCCATGGCGGCAGACATGCACTTAACGACGTACTGCCCGCGACGTACGGATAAACGTCCGCCGTAATCTTCAATCCTTGCCGTCGAGCGGCCTCGATGCGACGCAGCATCTCGGGCATGCGACCCCAGTTTTTCTTGTACGCGGTTTTGAAATGCCAGATTTCCGCGGGAATATTTGCCCGGCGAGCGATCTCGAAAACTTCTTTCATCGAATCATCGATGGCGTTGGCTTCGCTGCGTTGGTGCGAGATGTAAATGCCGCCGTATTGATGCGCTACTTTCGCCAGTTCGACAATCTCATCAGTTTTCGCGAACCGCGCAGGCACGTACTGAAGGGAGGTTGAAACGCCGAGCGCGCCATCTTTCATCGCTTCGGAAACCAACGTTTTCATTTGTTCTAACTCGGCAGGTGTCGGTGGACGGTCGTCATAACCGATCACGTATTCACGCACCTGCGTGGCGCCGACGAAGGTGCCGAGGTTCACACCCGCGCCCTGCTTTCCGAGCCGCTTGAAATATTCGTCGAGCGTGCGCCAATCGACGGTCAGATTAAAGCGTCGATTGAAATCTTCCTGCTCCTTGAGAATGCGATCATTGATTGGCGCGATCGATTCGCCCTCGCCGGTAATCTCAGTCGTGACACCCATCATCACCTTGCTCATCGCGCGCGGATCGATCAGTAGAAAAGTTTCTGATTGGCCCAGCATGTCGATGAAGCCGGGCGCGACGACCTGTCCGCGGGCGTCGATTTCGCGTTTTGCCTTCGCGCCGCGCAGGTTGCCGATGCGCACAATACGATCGCCCTTGATCGCGACGTCGGCATTGAAGCCGGGTCTCCCAGAACCGTCGATTACACGGCCGTTGCGGATGACGATGTCGTATGGAGGCAGGGCTGCATGGACCTTCGTCGGCAATGCGCTAAAACCTTGAGCGATTACAAAAATGAAAAGCAGAGCAAGCGAAACACATGGCTTAATCATAAACGCCTCCGCAGGTTAGAAGGGTTGAAGCTGGCGTTTTAGATAATGCCAATAATTGAGTGCAATTGAAAGAACGGGTTCAAACAAAATCCGAACGAGAGAGTTTCAACCCGACGGAGCGAGTACCCTACCCCTGAGAGCGAGTGTCAGAACCACGAGCGGTAGCGACCGGATGCTATCAGTCACCCTTGATAAAACCACGAGCCGACTTGTGTTCAGTGTTTTCCCCAGTTTTCTTCATGATCCGGTCGCTACCGCTCGCGGTTCTGACTCGCGCATAGAATCAAAGGTCTTTCTTTGTCGTGATATACTCGCGAGAGTTCAAGCCCAATAGTTAACATCGCTAACGAAAATGATAGCCGACAAGCGCTGGACATCCGCCGATCTGGAAGTATTTCCTGATGATGGCAAACGCTACGAAATCATTGATGGAAGACTGAAGATCTCGGAAATACCCCATTGGCTCCACCAGTTTGTCTGTGGAGAGATTTCGTCAGAACTTGGCAACTGGAACCGTAAGAGCAGTCGCGGGCAGTCCGTACTCGCTCCTGGCTTAATCTTTGATGAAAGCAATGACGTCGCGCCGGATGTTATTTGGATCAGTAATGAACATCTTGCACGCGCACTTGATGAGAACGGTCATTTGCGTCTCCCGCCCGAACTGATTGTTGAGGTTCTTTCACCGGGCGCTGAGAATGAACAATGGGATCGTGAAGCTAAGTTAGATCTTTACTCGCGGGGTGGCGTGCTGGAGTACTGGATCGTCGACTGGCAGCTATGCAAAATCGATATTTATCGCCGTACCAGCGTTGGGCTACATCTGACGGCTTCGCTGCAAGAGGGGAGTACTTTGGAAACTCCACTTCTGCCGGGATTCAGATGCACCGTCACGCAGCTCTGTGAACGGACTCGCGAATACAAATAACATACATGCCTTCAAACAAAGAATCGACAACACTCAAGGATATTGCGCGAACGACCGGCGCGTCCTTGACTGGTGACGAGCGCGTAGCCGTAACAGACGTCACTCACGATTCGCGTCAGGCAGGCAAGGGAAGTCTGTTCGTCGCCGTTCGCGGCGAGCTGTTCGATGCGCATAAGTTCATTCCGCAGGTTATGCAACAGGGCGCGGTTGGCGTCATCTCAGAACTTGAAAGGCCGGCAAATTTTACCGGCGCGTGGATTCAAGTCGAGAATGTTCGTCGCGCCATGGCCCTCGCCGCTGCCGAAGTCCATCATCATCCTTCGCGCGAACTGCAATTAGTCGGCATCACCGGGACGAACGGCAAAACGACGACGGCTTATCTTGTCGCTTCAATTCCCGAAGCTGCCCGCGAGCCCGTTGCGATGACTGGCACCGTTGAATATCGCCTCGGCAAGGAAAGAGAGAAAGCCGGCCGGACAACACCCGAAGCTACCGACATGCAGCGTTTGCTGAGACAAGCGGTGGAGCTTGGTTGCAAGACAGCGGTGATGGAATGCTCTTCGCAGGCGATGGATTTTCATCGTTGTGACGAGCTTGATTACGCGGTGGCCGTATTTACGAATCTGACGCGCGACCATCTCGATTACCACAAGACGATGGAGAATTACTGGTACGCGAAGCAACGTCTGTTCGATGGGCGCCTGGGATCGCGACCGAAGACTTCAGTCATCAACGTTGACGATCCTTACGGAGTCGAGTTGGCCAATCGCCTTGAAAAAGAAGGCTTGCGCGTCGTTCGTTATGCGGTAAAGTTAAATACCGACGTTACTGCTCGCGATCCTGAATTCTCCCTGGCCGGCATGCGTTTTCGCCTGCGCACGCCTGACACCGAGATCGGATTTCATTCTCCTTTGGTTGGCCCGCCGCATATCTACAACACCCTGGCTGCCGTAGCGAGTGGCCTCGCGCTTGGCTATAGCCTCGAAGTGATTACGAAAGCATTAGAAGAGTGCACGGGCGCGCCCGGACGATTCGAACGTATCGCACATGATGGCGACTTTGCCGTGGTCGTTGATTATGCGCACAGCGATGACGCGCTATTGAATGTGCTGCGCACTGCGCGCGAAGTCACGAGAGGAAGAATAATCACGGTCTTCGGTTGCGGCGGCGATCGCGACGCATCGAAGCGCGCGCCGATGGGAGAAGCGGCAGGCTCGCTGAGTGATATTGTGATTCTCACTTCCGACAATCCGCGCACGGAAGATCCCAAACAGATTCTCGCCGACGCGGAAGTCGGAATTCAAAAGACCGGCAAGCCATACGAGAAGATCGCCGATCGACGTGAAGCGATCCATCACGCCATAGCCCAAGCTCACACTGATGACCTCGTCCTAATTGCCGGCAAAGGCCATGAGGATTATCAAATCATTGGCCGCGAAGTTTTTCATTTCGACGACAAGGAAGTCGCCCGCGAAGCTCTCAGCGCACGCGTGCCAAAGGGTTGAAGAAAATTGCATAAAATCCCTTGAGGTTGGCCAGCGATATGTCTATCATTTCGCTGCGTCCAGTTACCATTTGTCCCCCGCTAGGATGTTACTGAGGCATTTGGATGAGTTCACTGCATACCGGACAGACGCTCGCGCACTATCGAATCCTTGAAAAGATTGGTCAGGGTGCGATGGGCGAGGTCTACAAGGCTGAGGATTTAAAGTTAGGCCGGCAGGTAGCCATCAAGTTTTTACCTCCTGGCGGTCCCACTGATGAGAAGACCAGACAGCGCTTTCTGCGCGAAGCGCGTTCGGCCTCAGCGCTGAATCATCCGAACATCATAACGATTCATGCGATCGAAGAAAGCGATGGCCTCGACTTCATCGTCTCCGAATACATAGGAGGTGAGTCTCTGAGGGCCAGACTGGACCGCGGCTCTTTAGACCTTTTGCAAGTCCTCGACCTCGGCTCCCAAGTGTGTGAAGCGCTCGCTGCCGCACACAGCATCAATTTGATCCATCGCGACATTAAGCCCGCAAACATCCTGATCGGCCCGCGCGGACAGGTCAAAGTACTTGACTTCGGCCTCGCCAAGATTGTTCAGACTCTTCCCAGTGAAATCGATAAAGAAGCAGCCACCATGGTTGCAGATTTGACTGACGCCGGCCAGGTTGTGGGAACGATATCTTACATGTCGCCCGAGCAGACGCGCGGCGAGCCCCTGGATCCCCGCACGGACATTTACTCTCTGGGCGTGGTGCTTTACGAAGCGGCAACGGGCCGGCCGCCATTCACGGGAGCTAGTTTGCTTTCAATAATGCACAGCATTGCCACTGTTAATCCAACCCCGCCGAGTGCTGTTAAGCCGGGTATGCCCTTAGAGTTTGATCTGATCGTAGAACGGGCCCTGGCAAAAGATAGAGAACGACGATATTCATCGCCGTCTGAGCTGGCCGAATCTCTGAAAGTATTGCGTGGCGTGTCGACCGATAGCCTCGTGGGTTTCTCCCTGGGGGTGGCGGCAACTCACGCTGAACCCGAGCCGGAAGAGTTCGTGGGTCGCGAGCCCGAAATCAGGAAGCTCGGCGGACTCTTGCAGCAAACAGTCGGAGGGTCGGGCCG
Source organism: Acidobacteriota bacterium (assembly GCA_003222835.1). The sequence goes on from QHXE01000346.1 coordinate 6,860, forward strand.
GGTCGTTTTCATTACCGGGGAACCGGGAATTGGAAAGAGTTCACTGTCCGATGAATTTATGCGCCGGGCTCGACAGCAGTATCCCGGCTTGCTCGTCAGTCGCGGACGCTGTGTGGAGCAATATGGTACCGGCGAAGCTTACCTGCCGTTCCTTGACGCAGTCGGAGCTTTGCTTTCTGGTCCCGGCCGCGAGCGAGTGGCGGCCGTAATGAGGACATATGCGCCGACCTGGTGCTTACAACTTCCCGCGGCGTTTGTTTCAACCGGATCGTTGGAGAGTTTGCAGCGCGAGACAATCGGCGCCACCAAGGAACGAATGCTGCGCGAAATGGGCGATGCTCTCGGAACGTTGGCAGCGAATAACCCTTTAGTAATACTGCTTGAAGATATTCACTGGGCTGATCCGTCGAGCATCGACCTGCTGCGCCATCTCTGCCAACGCGTGGGAGTACAACGTCTCTTGGTGATCGGCACCTTCCGCCCGGAGGACGTTGAGCGCAGCGGTCATCCGCTCAAGAGCTGCAAGCTGGAAATGCAGTCGCACAATCTATGTGAAGAGATTGCCCTTGGTTCGCTGAGTTACGAACACGTTGCCGGCTATCTCGATCTGCGGTTCTCGCCTAATGATTTTCCCCGCGAGCTTCCCGCACTCATTCAGCGCAAGACCGAAGGGCATCCTTTATTTGCCACCAGTTTGGTCCAGTTTTTAAGTGAACGCGGTGACATTGCCAAAGCAAATGAGCACTGGACGTTGATGCGCCCCATTTCGGAAATGGACCTGGAGATGCCCGAAAGTGTGCGCAGCATGATCCGTAAGAAGATCGAGGCTCTGGCCGAAGAAGACCGTCGCGCGCTTCAGTACGCCAGCATTGAAGGCGAGGAGTTCACTTCGACAGTTCTGGCGAGACTGCTCGGCATGGATGAACTGGATCTAGAGGAGCAGCTCGATCGACTGGACAAGATCACCCGCCTGATTGAAACGCGCGAGGAAGAAGAGTTGCCCGATGGCTCTTTGGCAACGCGATATCGTTTTGCGCACGCGCTCTATCAAAACGTGCTCTATGGAGATCTAGTTAGTAAGCGGCGCATCTTGCTTCATCGGCAGGCGGGAGAAGAGTTGCTCCAGCATTACGGCAAGCAAGCCCCGCGGATCGCCGCGCAGCTCGCCATGCACTTCGAGCGCGGACGGGACTTCGAGCGGGCCATCGAATACCTAATTCAAGCCGGCGACAATGCCGCGCAGCTCTACGCCAATGACGAGGCCGAGAAACATTACAGTCGCGCGCTGGAACTCGTAGAGAAGCTTCCGGCTGAGGACCAAACGAAAAAGAAGTTGGCGATCTTTCAGAAGCGCGGGGGAGTCAACCTCGCTCTGAGCCGGTTCAATGAGGCAGTCGAGGACTATAATTCCATGCTTCAGCAGGCCCAGGCTATTCATGATCCGGCGATGGAATCAGCGGCGCTTAACGCTCTGACTCTGACTCTTTTCTATTCGCATCGACTGACGGAAATGGCCGAGCGCGCCGAAGAAGCCCTGGCCGTGGCCGAGCGCGCCCAGAGCGAATCGTTGCGGGTCGAGACCATGCAGCTTATTGGACTGAAGCACATCTGTTATGGCGAGTTGGCGGAAGCGAAAGCGATGCTCGATGAAGCTATCCAGATCGCCAGGTCGATTGATCACCGGCCAGTGTTGGTCAGCGGCTTAGGTTGGCGTGGCTTACTTCATTTCTTTCAAACGGAGTACGAGACTGCGGAAAAAGTCTTGATAGAAGCCAACCAACTCGCCGCCGCAATGCGAGACGGATTTCTCGTGCTGCTATCGCTCTTCGTGCTCGGCTTAACTCGTGGGAATCTGGGTCGTATCTCCGAAGCTCTCAAAACGCTGAACGAAGGAATTAACATGGCGCAGCGCAACGGCGATCGCTTCTGGTATCCGCGGCTGCCGAACTGTATCGGTTGGATTCATCGCGAACTACAGGATTTCGATCACGCGGTTCAATACGACCAGCAAGGACTCGAAATAGGTCGGGAACATCATGTGCTGGAGGCGGAAGCGAATTCATTGATAAACCTCGGCATAGATTTCGATCACATCGGTAAGAGCGAAGAAACTCTCTCGAGATTCCACGAAGCGGAATCAATTTTCGAGCGTGACGCCTGGTTTCGCTGGCGTTACAACATTCGTCTTCAGGCGGGCGCCTGCGAGCACTGGCTGGCTCAAGGCGATCTGGATCAGGCCGGCGAATACGCGCGACGGCTGCTGGAAGTAGCTACGACGTATCAAGCGCGAAAATACATCGCAGTTGCGCACAAGCTCATGGCCGAAACAGCATTGGCTCGCGGCGATTTGGCCACGGCGGAAGCCGAACTCAAGATCGCGGTCGAAGGCCTTGGCGAGCACCCCGCGCCTCTGGTTGCCTGGAGGGTCTTTGCGGCGCTCGGTCGAATGTATTCAAAATCAGGCAATGCGACATCGGCGCGTGATGCTTTTGTCCGGTCGGCCGCGGTTATTAAGCGGATCGCCGCCGGCATCGATGACGAAAGACTACGAGCGACCTTCCTTAACGCACCTCCGGTTAGCGAAGTGCTAAGCTTTGCAGAAACCAATTCAAACCAGTGAGATAATCCGGCCAGCTTCGGAAGAGGGCCTGGTTCGCGGCATCCGCAAGTGGGACCTGGTTGCCCTCGCCATCAACGGCATTATCGGCGCCGGCATCTTCGGTCTGCCTGCGAAGGTTTATTCGCTGATTGGTTCGTACAGCTTGATTGCTTTCGTCGCCTGCGCGTTCGTCGTGCTGCTGATCATCCTTTGCTTCGCGGAGGTGGGTAGCCGCTTTGACGAAACCGGCGGGCCTTACACTTACGCGCGCGCGGCGTTTGGTCCCACTATCGCATTCGAGGTTGGCTGGCTAAGCTGGTTGGCGCGCCTGACGGCATTCGCGGCAAATTGTAACTTGATGGTCAGTTACCTCGCTTATTTCTGGCCCTCAGCTAACAACGCCGTTCCGCGCGCGATTATGATTGTCTCAGTCGTCGTCGTGCTTACCGCAGTCAACCTTATTGGGGTGCGACAAGCGGCTATTGCCAGCGATTTATTTACCATCGGCAAGCTCCTGCCGATGCTCGCTTTTGTCGCGGTTGGGCTTTTCTTTCTTAACCCGCACGCGTTTGCGTTGGGCGCGCGTCCGGCAACTGGGGCCTTCTCGCAATCGGTGCTGTTGCTGCTTTACGCCTTCACCGGATTTGAGATGGCCACGATTCCCGCGGGCGAGATTCGCGATCCGCAGAAGCATTTGCCGCGAGCTTTACTGATTGCGACTGCAGTTGTTGCCGGCACTTATATTTTGATTCAGGTGGTATGCATCGGCACGTTGCCGGAGTTAGCAAAATCCACGAAGCCGCTGGCCGATGCGGGCCAGCGATTCATGGGCACGGCCGGGGGCGCGCTCATCTCCGCCGGCGCGATGATCTCGATTGCCGGCAATCTGAACATCCTGGTGCTTTCCGGCTCGCGGATCCCTTTCGCGATCGCCGAAAGAAAACAGTTGCCGTCGTTTCTCGCTCAGGTTAACCGAAGATTCTTCACGCCCCATATGTCGATCATGATTACCGCCGCCGTGATGCTGGTGGTAACTCTCAAGAGTTCG
>QHXE01000528.1 GCA_003222835.1 Acidobacteriota bacterium
GGGGTGGGGCCGTTGGCTTCATCGATTAGTTAGATTCTGGCTGCAACATAGTGGCGATACCGCTCCCGAATATGCCAGAGGTAAACTAGTAACACGATAACCACACCCAACCCGAACAGAGGATGAGAGTGCACACGCTCTTCCGGCGCGCTTCCCATGCGGGCGAGTAACAACGAGAGCGGCGTGATCGCTGCTGTAACGGCGACTCCGAAATGCCAAGCGAAACGGGAGTGTCGAATGTAAAGAAACAGGAACACCAGTTTGGCAACTATGACGACAAGGCCGAATGCCGTCAGGAAATTCTGGCCAATGTACGAGAAGAAGTCGAAAGGCAGTGTCAGCAGGAATGCTATCGCCACAAACCAGAGCGGATTTTTCGGCTTAGCAAGGGGGTTCACGCGCAAGGATCTAACGAGAAAGAGCTGAGCCACCGCTGGCGGGAGCGAGCGTCGCAAATTCGGAGAACTGTTTCATAAAATCAAATCTGGTCATCACGACGGCCAGCGATTGGTTAGACCGGTTCATCGTGATAATAACGTTTTCCTCTCGATCATTCTGGTAAAAAAGACTGACTATGTTGCGATCGATCTCATCCGAGCATTAATAGGCTTCAAGCTTGGCGGGCGTAATGACGATCACGCGAAATATCGGCGATGATGGAGCCAACGTAGCGAGTCTGGCCCGCGCAGCAGCCAAAGCGCTGAGCAGTTCTGGACGGGAAATAAGCTCGGGCCGACCGGAGATGCCAGGATCGCGGCATGGTGCTTCGCTTCTTCGGTTGATCGGCACCGGTGCTGTACATGAGATCAGCGAAGTCAGAATTGTGAATACAGCCAACACGCGCGTGAGCATCGGGTCTAACGAGAAAGAGATAGGCCACGGCAGGGTGTCGTGGCAAACACACTTGACATCTTACATAGGGGTTAGATGTTAGCTTTCCACCCGTGGATCAGTCCACCAATAATCAGACCGCCTATACCGCCAAGGATAAGAATAGGAACGTACTTGTGTGTGATGATGGCATCAGGAAGGCTGATGAGCAGGCCAAACAACAGGCCCACAAGCCAGCCCGGCCAGGCCGGTAACTGGACACAACCAATGACGAATCCAATGGCGAATCGACTGGCGAATGCACCGAGCAACGCTGTGGTCTTGTCCGGAAAAGACATCGGCAGCATAAGGCCGACATCCAGCGCTCCGAATACTATACCAGCGATCAGACCTAGAATGACTTTCGACATGTGGAATGATCTAGCGGAAACAGTGTGCGCTCACAACATCTAACGAGAACAAGATGAGCGACGGCCACCGAGAGCGAGTGCGCGCCGCAGTGAACACGTACTAGCCACGATAAACGTGAACGCACGGCGGGTGGCCGTTCGCTCCATCGCTTGGTTAGGCCACTTGGTTTTCTTGGTCATAGGCTACGAGCTTCCTGGTCCAGCACGGCGCACCCAGAAATGAAACTAGCCCGAGCGCAAGCGTGAGGCAGGGCCGGGTAAGCTGATAGAGGTTCTGAACGCGCGGGTCATGTCTCGGGTCTTCGCGGGAAACCGTGGCGAAATAGTGAATCCAGTTGATGACATCTGCGAACGAGGACAGGATGAAAAAAAGTCCGAGGAATACGAAGGCGAAGCTGTAGAGATCGGAGCGCGAGAGACTGCCGATGCTCACGCTCGTATCTACGCCGCGGCTGACAAACCGGGCGATGGCGGGCGTCAGAATCCAGAGTCCCGCTGCGACGATGAGCAAGAGCACAGCGGGAACATAGAGCATCAGAACAGCGGACAGATGGCGTTCATGGGGCAGCGGAGTCGTTGCGGCTGAAAGCAAGAGTGGGACGGCGGTCAAAAGCCAGTTCAGTGCGAACAAGCGAATGACAATAACAACAATGCTGCTTAGTGGCATGAGCGTGAAAAGTGGCCTAACGAGAGCCAAGCTCAGCCACGGCTCCGGGGAGCGCAAGTGGCAGTATCTTTGGCACACTAGCTAAGATCGGCATCGAATACATGGCGCAATGGGAGCCGTTGGCTGCAGCGCTTGGTTAGACGACTTCATTGGGACTTCTTAGCTTGGGCTGTGATGCGCTGAATAAATGCCGTCTTGCCCTTGGTGTAGGCGACCCGGTCGTTTGGGTAAGCGGTGGCCAACTCAATCTTGAGTTGTTCGTAGGCGCGGGCGGTCTCCGGGTGCGCGATGAGGTAATCGCGAAAGAGTAGTCGCTCCCAGTGCTCTTGAAATTTCCGCCGACGGGTTACCATGTGAATGTGGTGCGTGCGGATGCCTCGGCTGTCGCGCCTGATGAAGAAGGCATACCATGGCGGGACGTCGTCTCCGAAGCTGGGGCGCCAGAAGTAGTCATAGCCCTGAGCTTCGAGGATGGGCACAATCTCGGTTCGAGCGGCGCGGAGGCTGGTCACTTGAACGAGCATGTCTACGATAGGCTTGGCGGCGAGTCCGGGGACGGCAGTGCTGCCGAAGTGCTCGATGCGCAGGATGAGTCCTGCCGGGATACACGAGCGTAGATGCTGGGCCTCGCGCCCGAATAGATCGGGCCAATGTGAGTCGTAAGGCGCGATACCGACATCCTCGCGGACGGCTCGCTGCACGCGTTCTTCACGAATGTTCATTTCACGGAAGCCACTCTGAGTCGTCTAACGAGAATAAGATCAGCGACGGCTACCGGAGGCGAACGCCAATCGAAGTGGAAGTGTCTTAATCATGGAAAATGTGGTCACACAGCGGGTAGCCGTTCGCTGCATCGTCTGGTTAGATTTTCTTCATACCGATTGTATGCAAAAATGCGTCCAGATCGCCCAGTCCCGCTTTGTCGAAAAAAGTCGCTCGATAATAATAAAGATAATCTCCGATCAGGACGACACCGACTTCAGAGTAGGCGGGATCTCCGGAGAATTCCGGAACGGAAACAAAGTGATATCTTGATCCGACACCGCTCGCCTGCCTGTTGCCTCGCTGAAACTTCAGGCGAAAGGATGCTTCTGAGTCCGCCTTGCCAAAGTTTTGTCGTATCTCTCTGACGTAGTTGTCGCGTACTGCGGCTGTGCAATCATCTTTGCCTGCATAGCCCTCTATAGACCGATGCCCCAGATAGAGTGTGATTACTCCCCTCTCGTTCGTATATGAGAATATTCCCGTTCCATCTTTGTAATATGGCTCAGCGCTCTTTTGCTTGAAGCGCGCAATCGATTTGGGCAGAGAAATGCCTGTTGGATCGTGGACCCAAGTTCCTGTTGCTGAATCTTTCGACCATGACGTTCGCGGCGAAACAGTTCGCTCCGCGGCCCCGAGAGAAATCGCAAAGCTCGTGAATATCAATACAGCTGACGCGAAACGTTTCATGAATCTAACGAGAAGGAGCTCAGCCACCGCTCTGGGAGCGAGGCTGCGCAATATTTGATGATACACTAATCAAGATCGACATCGACGCGCAACGCCAAAGAGCGGTTGGCTGGAGCGGTTGGTTAGATGACTGATCATCGATGTAAAGTTTGACGTGGCAGCGAAACGACTTCACCCGAGTCGATTGTTACGCTGACCGGGCGATCTGGATAGCAGGAGTCTTCGTCCCATGCAGGGTCGCTCTGCACCACAGCGCGCGTGGACTGCGGAGTCACGACTCGCTCTCCAACGTGGAGGATGTCCGTGTGTGGTCCGTAGTACGTGGCTTCATGTAAATGTGACCACCAGCTCATCGCAGCCACGCCAGCAACAGCGAGAAAAAATAGCGCGGCAAGTGATACGAGTAGCCAACGAACCGGGCGAGGCATCTAACGAGAAAGAGCTCAGCCACCGCTCTGGGAGCGAGGTTGCGCAGCAATTGAGAATACACTAATCAAGATCGACATCGCTGCGCAACGCCAAAGAGCGGTTGGCTGCAGCGATTGGTTAGGCGACTTCGG
>QHXE01000529.1 GCA_003222835.1 Acidobacteriota bacterium
GCCTCCCACCATCAGCAGCATGAATTCCTGTTTGGTCAGCACTGCGATCGTGCCGACCGCGCCGCCGATCGCCAGGCTGCCAACGTCGCCCATGAAAACTTCCGCCGGTGGCGCATTGAACCAGAGAAATCCGAGACTCGCGCCGGCCATCGCGCCGCAAAACACGGTAAGCTCCGCTGCCTCCGGACGATGCGTGAGATCCAGATAACTCGCCCAGCGCGCATCGCCGCTCAAATAAGTAAAGACGGTCAGCGCGGACATGGCGATAAAGGTCACGCTGATCGCCAGACCATCCAGTCCGTCCGTTAAATTCACCGCGTTCGTGGAACCAAGCAGCACGATCACTACGAGCACAAGATACAGATAGGGTCCAATCGTACTGATGCCGTTGGGCTCCGCCGTCTGCTTGAAAAACGGAATGCTGACGTTCCACGAATACTTGGTCGCGAAATACGTGGTCGAGATATACAAAGCCAGCCACACAGCGAAAGCGATGACTAACTGCAGCGCCAGTTTCTGACGTCCAGTTAGTCCGAGGCTGCGCTGCTTCACCAGCTTTAGATAATCGTCGGCGAACCCCACGGCTCCGAACGCCAGGGTTGCGACGATAATGATCCAAACATAAAGACCATTGAGCCGTGCCCATAACAAAGTCGAGATGATGACTGAGGCGATGACCAGCAACCCACCCATCGTTGGCGTGTCGCGTTTGGCGATATGCGCCCGTGGACCTTCTTCGCGAATCTGCTGGCCGATGTTCCATCTCTTCAAGCCATTGATGACTCTTCGCCCCGACAAGAGCGCGATCAGCATCGCCGTGACCGCCCCATACGCCGTACGGAAGGTGACGTACTGAAAAACATTCAGAGCTTTTACGAGCCACCAATCTTGATCCTTGAAGTGGCCATAGATCAGCTCGTAAAAGATGTAGTAAATCATTCCGGAGCGCCGACATCCTGTCGGCGGTTCGCGGGCATCCTGGCCCGCTTCTCCTCGCCATACTACGCGTGATTCTCGCCCGCCAGAGGAAACCGCTCCCTCAATGCCTTCACCACTTTGTCTGTTTCCACACTCCGCGAGCCTTTGACTAGAATCAAATCAGCGGCGCGGACTTCATTAACCGCTGCCGCTGCCGCATCGTCTGAGCTTTCAAAGAACCGCGTCGCTGCCAGCCCCTCGTCCTGCGCGCCCTTAAGGACTTCTTTCGCGAGCCCACGCACGCCCCACAAAACCTCGATCCCGAGCCTCGCGATCTCACGGCCCGCTTCCCGGTGCATCGCCGGAGCTTCCGGTCCAAGTTCAAGCATCTCGCCGGCAATCACGATGCGCCGCTTTACGTTATTGCTCGCCTCGGCCAGCGTCCGCGTCATGCTGAGCAACGAACGCGGATTCGAGTTATACGAGTCATCCACCACGGTAAAACCGGCCGTGAAATTCAGAACCTCGCCGCGCATCTTTGGCGGTTTCGCCGTTCGGAGCGCATCGGCGATCAGCTCAGGCTTGACGTTCAGGGCCGTGGCCACCGCTGATGCCGCCAGCGCATTCATCAAATTATGGCGTCCCGTCATCGGCAGCTCGGCCTCCGCTTCGCCCATTGGCGTTTGCAATCGAAAGCGAATCGAACCAAAGCGCGATGCATCGATCCCGCTCGCCTTTACGTCGGCCTTGTTTTCGATGCCGAAAGTTAGCACCGGCCCGTTTGTTTTTGACTTCATTTCCATAACAAGTTCATCGTCTGCATTGAGCACTGCAACGCCGCCGGGCTTCAGACCTTCGATTAATTCGGCCTTCATCGCGGCGACGGTTTCAATCGTGCCGAGATGTTCCAAGTGCACCGGCGCGATCATCAATTCCACGCCGATATCGGGCGGCGTGATTTGCACGAGCCTGCGAATCTCGTGCGTGGGCGAGGACATCCCCATTTCCAACACCGCCAGATCGTAATCATCCGGCTTACGTCCACGGCTGACCATCTGCAAGACGGAGAGCGGCAGGCCGAGGTTGTTGTTATAATTGCGTTCGCTCTTGAGCACTCGATGTCCGGTACGGAAAAGAATGTGAGCGGTCAGCTCTTTCGTGGTTGTCTTCCCGGCGCTGCCCGTGATTCCGACTACCGGTTTTCTCCATTGCTCGTACACTTTTCGCGCCAGCGTTTGTAAAGCCCCGATCGCGTCATCCACAAGCAAGAGTCGATCACTCAACTCGCTTAGCTCTTGATTACCAGCCACACGCTCGCTAAGAGCCACTGCGGCGATTGCGCCATTGGCGAACGCCTGCGCGATGAAGTTGTGCGCGTCGGCAAACGTGCCGTTGAATCCGGCGCGGTCGTAATCGGGTTGCGAAAGCGCAAAGAAAAGTTCGCCCGCCTTGGTAGTCCGCGAATCGATCGAGAAGTCAACTATTTCTTTGTCAAAGATCTCGGGGCGCATACTGTCGGTCGTTGCGCCCATTAAGTTTGCTGCAGTCGTAATGTTCACGTTGCACGGTCAGAACCGCCTGCGGTAGCGGGCGGTTAATCGTTGCTGCTAAGGGACTTTCAATATTCGAGGTCAGCCGCCCGCTACCACAGGCGGTTCGGACTAATTACCACGCCAAAAATCAACCCTTACGATTTGGCCGGCATCAACTTCGGCTCCAGGCTCCGGAGTCTGCCGCACGGCGTGTCCTTCCCCACGCGCCTCCAGCCGCAGGCCGAGTTGTGCACATGTGCGCGCCACGTCGCGAACGCTCTGGCCATGCAGATCGGGCATCAAGGCCGCCCGATTGCTGGCAACCGCTAAAACGATTTCGCTCGCCTGACCGTTGAAGTTTTGCGCCGCTATCTTCGGCAGACTCGCCTCGCGTTGCTCTGTTTGGATCGAGTCGTCTTTGATTTGCGTTGTCGATGACTTGGATGTTTGCGCAATCAGCGTCGGCCCGGGTTTGAATTCCACGTCTGGCGTTACTCCTAATTCAGGTAGTATCTGCTCGGCAATTTCCCGAAACACCGGCGCCGCCACATCTCCGCCGTGATACGATCCCAGCGGTTCGTCGATTACCACGATAATTACCACTGCCGGATTCTTGACCGGCGCGAAGCCAACAAATGATCCAATAAACCTCGTGGCCGAGTAAGCGTGGGTCCTAGGGTCAACTTTCTGTGCAGTGCCCGTCTTGCCCGCGGCGCTATAACCATCGAGCTGGGCCTTCTTTGCGGTGCCATGCAGAGTCACACCTTCAAACATTCCGCGTAACGCCTCCGTCGTTTCAGGCTTTAATGCCGGCCGCGTCTCCGGCTTTGCCTGAAACAGAACACTTCCATCCGGCGCCCGCAGCTCGCGCAGAAGATGGGGCTTGACCAGCGTTCCGCCATTCGCGAGAACGCTATAGGCTGTTGCCATCTGGAGCGGCGTCACGCCAACTTCCTGGCCGATTGCGAGCGATCCAATCGACGATGGCTGCCAGCGGTTGAGCGCGCGCAGAATGCCAGGAGATTCCCCGGCCAGATCGACCCCGGTGCGCGATCCAAATCCCAGCCGCTTCATGTACTCGTACATCGATTCGTTGCCGACCATAAGGCCGAGTTTGATCGCGCCAACGTTACTCGATTTCGCCAGAGCGTCAGCTACTGTAACTATGCCATACGGATGACCATCGTGAATCAGGCGGCCGGCGACAGTGATCGAACCCATCTGACAATCGATCTTGTCATCAGGTTTTACCAGCCCCTTTTCAATCGCGGCCGAGTAAGCAACTATTTTGAACGTCGAGCCTGGTTCGTAGATACTTTGCAGCGCTCCGTTCGCGCGCGCTTCGGCGGAATTCGCGACTGGCTGATTGGGATCGAAGGTCGGCGCATTAGCCAGCGCCAGGATTTCTCCGGTTCGAGGATCCATAACGATAGCGGTGCCGGACTTCGCGTGCGCGCGATCGACGGCGGCGGACAACGCCTGCTCCGTTCTATATTGAATGGTTTGGTCGATGGTTAGCACGACCGTCTGGCCCGGATGCGACTGCACCTCATAGCTTTCAAACGCCCGCCGTTCGCGATCTCTCTCGAGATAGACCTTGCCCGCCTCGCCACGAATCTTTTCGTTGTAGTATTGCTCGACGCCGCTCAGTCCAATCTCGTCCGTACCTACAAAACCAAGTACGTGGGCCGCGAGTGAGTCGTTCGGATAATAGCGCTTCGGCTCTTTGCGGGAGTAAATGCCATCGAGATTCAGCTGATCGAGCTTGCTTGCCGACTGAATATCCAAACGACGAAGGATCCAGACAAATTTCTTGCTTGACTCCTTCGCTTCACTAAGCCGGCTGGTAAGCTCTGCGCGATCTTGACCTGTAATCGCGGCGATACGTCTTGCAGTGTCCTCAGTACTTGGGATTTCACGAGGGTCAGCGAAGAAGGATTCGGTGTCGATGCTGCGGGCGAGTTCCCTTCCCTGTCGATCCAACAATTGGCCGCGGCTGGGACTGGTTTCGATGGCGCCGACTTGTTGGCTGCGCGCGCGGGAAGCGAGTTCTTCGTGCTGATTAACCTGAAGCTGAACGAGTCTGGCCCCAATCGCCAACATCCAAACCACCAAGCCGATGGCAATGAACAGCGCCCGCCGCTGCGGACTGCTGACCCGTGGCGCGTCGATTACAGTAGAACGACGGGGCATCGATTACTCCAAACCTGCGATCAAGTACGCGAGAGCGCACAAAGCTATTTTGGCTGTTTACGATTGAGCTGAGGCTTTGTTCCCGGCTCCGCTGACGCTCGAGTACTTCCTGATTGAGACTCCGATAATCGAGCGGATGATTGCAGCGCCTTGTTCGTCGAACTATTAACGAATCCTTTCAGCGGGTCGATTTGCGCGGCTTGCAGCGGCTGCATTCCTAGTCTTCGAGCCGCGCGCTCCAGACGCAACGGACTCGCTGCCGCTTCACGTTCCACCAACAGACGGTGCCGCTCTTCGGTCAGTCCGTCGCGTACAGTGCGCAGTTTTTCGGTTTGGTAACCTAGTCTCAGGGCCGCAAAATGCTGCCCTCCCGCGTAGACGAAACCGCAAGCGATGACCAGGCCGCACGCCAACAGCAATCCAAGGCGCTTCAGCCCATCCCGATCACGTTCACGCAGCACGACTGCATTACGCTGCTTTGAGGGAACTCGTCTAACCATGTAGCCTTCCTCTGAGATTGTTTTAGAGCTTCCGACCAGCTCGCAACTTCGCGCTGCGTGCTCGCGGGTTGACTGCGATTTCTTCGTCGCCAGGCGTGATTGGCCGTCGCGTTAAGATCTCGACCGCCTTTCGCGCGCCGCAAATGCACTGCGGTACGCGTGGCGGACACTGACAACGGCCGGAGAGTTTGCCTAGCGTTCGCTTGACAATACGATCCTCAAGCGAGTGAAAACTGATTACTGCAAGACGACCGTCTGGCTCTAAATGCTCAACCGCATCAGTCACGAAACGATCAAGGTTTTCGAGTTCGCGGTTGACCGCAATGCGCAACGCCTGAAATGTGCGCGTGGCTGGGTGGATCCTCCGTAGCTTGCCTGGACCGGTTGTCCTTTCAACTAGACTGGCGAGTTGGCTGGTGGTAGTTACCGGTTCGCCCTGTTCTCGCTTTCGCACGATCGCGCGAGCTATGCGCCGCGAGTGACGCTCTTCGCCATGCTCAAAAATGATTCGCGCAATCTCTACTTCAGAAAGACGTCGAGCGGCGCGTCGTGCCGGAAACTGAATCCGCGCGAGGGTGAATCCAATTGCCACGACGAAAGGCCCAAGTCGGCGAGAATACCGCGTGCCTGTTTGATTTTCGCTTTCGCGAGGACCCGCGTAAGTTCGCGAAAATCAGCATGCACAGCGCGAAAGCGCGAGCTATACAGCGCCAATCGCTCTCTCGCCAACTCGAGCGCTTCGTCGTCGCGATCGAGCGCGAGCACTTGCGTAGCACTCGATGCTTGCAGAATTGCTTCGCTATGCCCGCCCAGGCCTACCGTGCAATCGACAAACAATCCGCCGCGCTCAGCCGCGAGCAACTCGATCGTCTCTCGAAGTAGCACGGGGCGATGGGGCGCGCCCCTGCCCCCCAAAGGCACCGCCATTACCACCGCCCCGTGATCTCGTTCAAAGAACTTCCTCTAAACTCCCAAGCGCGCGATTGCCGCTTCGTCTTCCTCGGTATAAGGATCGGACAGCAAGCGCTGCTGAAACTTGTCCAGCTCCCAAACTTCCAGGTAGCTCAAATAGCCGAGCACCGCAACGTCGCCGACGACCGCGGCGCTTTTTCTCAGCAGCGGATGAATCAGCACGCGTCCCTGCGAATCCATCGACGACTGCTGCCCGTAATAGTTCGTCCTGTCAAGGAACTTACGCCGCGCGGGATCCATCGAAGGCAGCAGCGAAAGCCGCTGTTCGATCGCTTCCCATTCCGGCATTGGATAAATGCGCACGCATTCGCCTGTCAAACTGGTAAGATACAGGGCCGAACCGTACTTTTCTTCGACGTAACGACGAAAGAGTGTCGGCACTTTGAGCCGGCCCTTCGAATCGATTCGCGCCGTGTAGTTGCCGCGCAGCATTGCGTTCCGTTCGAGCGAAGAAGGGAGAGGCCACCATCGATTTTCTTGTCAGCGCATCGATTGGAAACTT
>QHXE01000186.1 GCA_003222835.1 Acidobacteriota bacterium
TACAACGGAGGTTATGCCGGTATGCCTCAAATGGACCCTAATGCCCGCGTCGGATTCTCGGCACATGGCTCACTCAAACGGTCGGACTTCGGTATGACGTTCGGCGTACCCGCTCCGGGTACGACAATCGGGGTTGGCGACTTGGTCGAGTTTTCGATCGAAGCCGAATTCACAGGCCCCGCACTGCCCGCACCAGCAGCCGGCGCACACGAATGACCCCTCACGATCACGTTCTCGAGTACGGCCGATTGGTACTCCGGAAGATGGACGGGTTTGCCGCACGTCGATCCAGTGAGACTGGCGGACGCGGGAGAGCGCACAAGGGACAAGGCGCATGCCGCAATCGAGCTCCCGTGCGGTCATGAGTTGCCCGCCGCGCGCTGAACAACAACGGAGCGGCGAGCCTGGACTGGTGAACTCGGCACTTTGGAAATCGCACGATGAAAAACCTGATAGTCGCTCTTGTCCTGGCGGTCGCCTCGCTGTTGGTTGCAGGCGGTTAGGCAAGACGGCGCGCTTCCGCCGTCAGGCATCCGTCGAAACCTCCACGCTACGCCAGCGTTAGACAAGCAGACATTCAGTCAATGCAGACGCTAGGCGCGGGTGATGGGGTGACGGCCGGCTCAATGTGCCCGTCAGCGACGGATTGGATGTCCTTCGGCGGAGAGTACGCGAATGGCGGTTTCGAGATTCGCCTGCTTAACCATCAGGTAGTCAGTCGGCGAGCTGGAGATCCAGTGGATGCTGATATGCTTGCGCGCGAGCGGTCGGGCAAACGCTGCCACCACACCGAATACCGACGGTGGGTTAAAGCCGACTTCGAAGTTGCGCCATCCGCGGTCGCAATTGATTCCCTGCGGCACAATGTTGTTGGGAGCGATGATCGACAGTGCCGCTTGCGATCGAGTGATAGAGACCGGAGTAGTGGTCAGCGCCCAGTCTGGAATCTTTGTGCTTTTCTCCAGCGCGCAAACGGCGAATTCTCCTTGCAGTAGCTCAAGTCCGAGCTGGTTTACCGCTGGTTGTGCAGCCGTTTGTCGCGACAAAACGAGGCTGACAGCGAGGAGCAGTGTGGTCCACGTGTTCATCATCTCGGACTCCGAGTTGCAGAAGTGTACGAGCTCCTGAAATGGCAGCTTCTCGCGTTACCGCCGGGTGAGATATGCTGAGATCTCGGTTCCTATCTTCACAAGCGCCTCGCGTATCGCCCCGAGCTCCGCCTTGCGCATCGTTTCGTATATGTTGAGGTCCTCCGGATTCTTGCTGACGGTCAGATCTTTCGTTGCAGCGGTCGCGAAGGGTACAAGTCCGGTTCGCACATCCAAGATAGCCGCCTCCACGTTACAGAAGGACTTCGATGTACTTGCAGCGAACAAGCGCGACTTCTCGTACGTACGGCACGAGCTCTGGTACACGATGAGCAGGTCGGCTTGATACCGCGCGGCTGCCTCCCGGAACAACCCGACTGACCGTTTCGTCGGAACCAGAAGAGTTGGAAGAAAGGAAACCTCGGTGACTGTCGCCGCGGTCTTGAGCTGGTGAGCAAATTCGCTTCTAACATCGGCACCGGTGCGTGCCAGCTCGTCCGAATACCCGAACCAAACCTCCTGACCGAGGGCAAGCACGGCAATCCGGGCCTGCGCTGGTGGGACATAGTGGAAGCGCAGGATCCGATCGATGTCAGCATCCGAAAGCACAGTGGCATCATCGGCAAAGAGCGAGATCGGTGCTTGGCGGTCGTACTCCACCTGCGTCGCTGGCGAGGAACTACGCTGTACGGGCGCCGCTGTTTCGCATGCAGCGCAGAGCAACATGAGAATCACCGGTAAGACCGTACGCAGCTTCCTAGCGGTCATAAAACCGGCCCTTGGGCATGGCCAACTGAACGTGGTACATGGCTTTAACAAGCATGAATATTGTGGTACATGGCTTTAACAAGCATGAATATTATTGTCACACGCCTGCAGCAGGTCGAAAAGCGATGGCCGCTTTGGAGAAGCTTGTGCAGATCAGCCGATAGGCCGGTTATGGATCCAAAGCAGTCGGTGGAGACTACCCGCGAGCGACGCTCGACGGGCCGTGAGCGGACATTCGACGCCCGACAGCCATGTCGTGTGCGAAGCGAGCCGAGCCCCGCCGCGTTGCGCCATTAGACCGAATCGGTGTCTGTCGACCTAGCCGATCTGTATTTCGGGTGGTACCTCTGGGGTCATCAGCGATGCGCCACCGTCCGCATAAATGACCTGTCCCGTGATCCAGCGCGCCTTTTCTGAACACAGAAGGGCGACCACATCTCCGACGTCCTTTGGCGTGCCCAGTCGACGCATCGGCGTCCAGCCGCGCACGTGCCAATCGCGGATTAAACGCTGCACCTGGTCTGGTAACGAGTTCAAAACGCTATCCTCCGTCCATCCGGGACTGACTGCATTGACGGTGATGCCACGCTTGGCGCATGCGACAGCCAGGTAACGAACGAGCGATTCGAGAGCCGCTTTTGCCGAGCCCATGCCAACCCAAGGTTGCAGCCCGCCGGTCCGGCTCCCCTGAGCGTATGTAATCGCGAAGATCCTGCCCCCATCACTCATCAAGGGCAGCGCTTCACGCGCGCCAACTAGGAACGCCTTGGCCTGCGAGTCGAATGCGGTGTCCCATTGTTTCAGAGTGATATCCAGTGGCGGTTGAAAGAAGGTAGGCGCCTCGGGCCGCGCGTTGCTCACAAAGACGTCGAGCGTCCGAAACTCGCTCTTCACCTTGCGAAACACGGCGGTGATCTGTTCAGGGTTTAGCACGTCAGCCTGCACCAGTAGGCCGTCAGACCCACGTTTGCGCACTTGTGCGAGCGTCTCCTTTGCGGCCGCCTCATTCTGGTAGTAGTGGATTGCGATGTGGATGCCGCTTTCCGCCAGCGCCACTGCGATTCCTCTCCCGATGCCACGTGAGGCACCAGTGATCAAGGCGTGTTTTGTTACCTGCGCCATGTTGAGCCTCCTCGGTCGTGCAAGACGCGGGCCGTCGTTGCCCGGCGCGCGTCCGACTCAGTGCGTCTCCCGTTTGTAGAGGCGTCCGAGCCTGGCTGCACGATCCCCTTTAATTTGGCACGTTACATCTCAATGTCCGCTCATTGCAGATTCTCGCGCACGGCTTGACCGTCCCTAAATGGCCGACTCTTGCCTGAATGCGCGTTCGAACCACCCGCGTTACTTTAGGGAAGCGCGGCCGGCTCACAAAGCAAGTTTACGCTCGCTTTATGGCACGCGTCATGAG
>QHXE01000347.1 GCA_003222835.1 Acidobacteriota bacterium
TCAGTTCGAGAGCATCAGCCGGGCAGCCCGCTCGTTGGGTATGCCGATCTCGACGGTGAGCCGGCGGCTATCGGTGCTGGAATCGAACCTCGGCGTGTCGCTCCTGAGACGCACGACGCGACGGGTGACCCCGACTGCGCAGGGACGCGAGTACTTCAATCAGTGTCGGGAGCCGCTGACCCTCTTGGAAGAGGCTGAGCGAGTTCTGACTCAAGGACAGAAGACGCCCGAAGGAATGTTAAGAATTTCCGTTCCGGTCATTTTGGGTCAGACGCCCTTCCTGAACTTCCTCTCGGGGTTCCTGAAAGCTCATGCGCGGATCCGGATCGATCTCTTCATCACGAATCTCTTCCTCGATCTGGTTGCCGAGAACCTTGACGTCGCGATCCGCTTCGGAGAGTTGGAGGACTCGAGCGTGGTCGCCACCCGCATCGGTAAGAGCATTCGCTATGTCGTGGCAGCCCCGGGATACCTGAAAGGCCGAAAGCTTCCTGTCGAGCCTGCGGACCTCGAGCTGCACGACTGTGTGATGCTCAACGCCAGGAATAACGAGACCGACTGGGACCTGGTCAGCGGTAGAAAAAAGGCACGCATCCATGTCTCGGGGCCGATATCTAGTCGCGACTTCAATTCGGTCAGCACCTTCGTGTATAGGGGTCACGGGATTGGACTACTGCCGTCAACCTACTGTGACGAAGCACTCGCGAGCGGTGCACTCATACGGCTGCTACCGAAGTGGGCTTCCGCGCAAATCCCCGTTTTCGCCGTTTACTCGAATCGGAAATTCCTACCTTTGAGGTTGAACGCCTTCCTGGAGGCGCTGGCAGCTTGGCAGAGTCCGCTGTGGCTCAGGGAATGAGACGCAGCACGAGTCACGGCACATGAGCTGGTTCAGGCGCGGCCGAGCCTCGCTCTGCCATCCTCTTTCGCAGTATAGAGGATTCGGGTACCGAGCACGTACCCAAACTCCTTGCTCACTCCCTTGATCTGGTCGTGCCTGGGGCGTTCTACTCGATGTTGCAGATGAGGCGGCGGCACCGCCCTTGAGTCCGAATGCCGACCCCGAGCGATCGGTGTTCAACGCGGTCTGCACACGGGAGGAGTCGATGGAACCGACCCGCATCATTGCTCGCATAGCAGCATCCCTCCTCGTCGCAAGTGTATCGCTGGTGTCCGCAGCCGCGGTCTCGGCACAGACGGATGTTGATCGAATGAAGCGCGACATCGAGTTGCGTGTGTCAACGCATCAGTTTATGGGCTCCGTCCTGGTGGCGAAGGGCGACAGGCTGCTGATCAACCAGGGTCATGGTTCCGCCAATCTGGAATGGAACATTCCGAACTCGCCTGACACAAAGTTTCGTCTAGGCTCCATCACCAAGCAATTTACGGCAACCTGCATCCTGCTTCTGCAAGAGCGCGGCAAGCTCAAGGTCGAGGCGCCGATCAAGGAGTACCTCCGCGATGCGCCGCCGGCATGGGACAAGATCACGATCTTCAATCTGCTCACGCATACGTCCGGGGTCCCGAACTACACCAGCTTCCCTGAGTACTCCACGCTGAAAGCTACGGCAAGAACGCCCGAGCAGCTCGTGGCGAGCTTCCGCGATAAGCCGCTCGAGTTCGAGCCTGGCAGCCAAATGCGATATAGCAATTCCGGCTATGTGCTCCTGGGATACCTCATCGAGAAAATTGCGGGTCAGGGCTATGCTCAATTCCTGAAACAGAATGTCTTCGACCCTGTGGGTATGAGGAACACCGGATACGACTCCACTACCGCCCTGATAGATCACCGCGCGTCCGGATATGCTCCTGGTCCGAGCGGCACGGTGCACGCCGATTACATTGATATGAGCGTTCCGTTTTCAGCCGGCGGCCTGTATTCGACGACCGGGGACTTGATGCGCTGGGAGCGGGCTTTGTTCGGCGGAAAAGTGCTCTCAGCGGCTTCGCTTGAAGCGATGACAACCGCATTCAAGGACAACTATGCGTTTGGCCTCGCAGTAACCACTACACCTACCGGCGACAAAATCATCTCGCATGGAGGAGGCATAAATGGGTTCAATACCGAGCTGATTTACGCCAAGCGTGAAGACGTGGTCGTCGCCGTCCTGGCGAACTTGAATGGCCCCGCGGCCACCGAGATCGCAACAGACCTGTCAAAAATCGCGCGCGGAGAAAAAACGATCCTGATCTCGGATCGAAAGCCCATAAGGTTGCAGGCAGGCGTCTTCGACCGTTATGCGGGTCACTACCAGTTCTCGAGTGGCGTGATGATGAGCGTGTGGCGCGACGCCGATCGTTTTCTGACGCAGCTTCCGGGGCAACCTGCGGTGGAGGTATTCCCGGAGAGCGAGCAGGATTTCTTTGCCAAAGTCGTCGATGCGCAGATCACATTTCACGCGGATGGCGCGGGGCCGGTCACGGATCTCGTGCTGCATCAGAATGGAAAAGACCAAACTGCGACGCGCATGGACGAGGCGGTGGCAAAGCAAAGGGCGGATGCCCTTGCCCTGAAGATCAAGAATCAAACGCCGTCACCGGGCACCGAGAGCGAACTTCGCCGCCATATCACCGAGTTGATTGCCGGCACACCGGATTTCGGAAGAATGGGTCCAGAACTGACGGAGGCAACGCGACAGGCGTTGCCACAGATCCAGTCGCTGCTCAGGCCGCTGGGAGCCCTACAATCGCTGCAATTCAAGGGCGTAGGACCCGCGGGTGCCGACATCTATGACGTGAAGTTCGAGCACGGCACGGTACAGTGGAAAATTCAATTGACCCAAGATGGCAAGATCGGAACCTCGTTCTTTGGGCCACCGCAATGACCGCGACGTCTCCCTCTCACGGGCTTCCTTGCCTCGCGCGTTCAAAGCCGACCCCGGAAACTGTTGGAGTGGTCACGACGAGCAAGGTGCCAAAACGAAGAGATACCGACAATGTCGGGGTAGGTTCCGCATCGTCGCAGGGTGCGGTACAGATTTCAGCAGACCGAATCTTCCGATGGTTAAATACGGGGCAGTAGATGCGTCAACGGCTTAGCGCAATTGCCGCAACCATCGGCCTTCTGCTCGTAGTCGTGGCTGGTTGTTTCCTTTGGATTCAACGGAACGGCGGCCTACGTTGGAGTGCGTTCAATTCGGTGCCCGTAGCCGTCAGTGCGTCGAACGGGAGCGCGGCAGCGCGCGCGTCATCAGCGGTCAATGCCGGTGAAACGCCGGCGCGGCGCGTCGGTAGGTTGGGTGCGGCGCCGCACGCTGCGCTGGAGCCCGCGGCTGTAATAGCTACCGCTCGGACGGACCGCGAATATCCGAGAGCCTGGATTAAGGGAAGCAATTGGGCAAAACCCGGTGGCGACGGTCGCGAGCCGGACTACGAACTAGTCACTGATCACGCTAGCGTCTGGCATGGCGGCTCAAGCGCTCTGCTTCGGTCGACGCGCACACTTGACGGGTCACGATACGGCGCGGTCTTGCAACGGACGCGCGTCGGAGCCTTCGCAGGTCGCCGCGTCGCATTCTCGGCCTACCTGGCGAGCCGGGACGCAAGGGCCGGCGCGACACTTTTGTGTTCCGCGCAGAGAGTGCACAGGGGGTCCTGCTCGCCTTCGACGATTTGGGCGGCCAAGCCGTAGTCGCCACAACCCCATGGCGGAAGTATTTCATCGTTATCGACGTACCGGACGGCGCGACCACGCTGCTCTATGGCGCAATGCTCCATGGCGACGGATCACTGTGGATTGACTCAGCACAGATCGACGCTGTTGATAGCTCGGTTCCGACCACCGCGCCTCCGATAGTCGCGGCGGCGGGGCACGTGGACCCGCCCGCCGACCCGTCCTTCGTGCTGCCGACACCGCAGAATCTGGATTTTGAGGATACCGTAGCAGTCGACCACGATGTGACTCGCGTCGGTGCCGGCGGAGCGACGGGCAACAAGATGAACGCCGCCCTCATGACGACTGCGTCCGGCAACTGCCTGGATAGCGTCATGAGCGACGCCGTTCTCGCTGCCTGCGAGCAGCAGCTGTCGGGGCTTCAAGCTCTGCTCGGCCCTCTTGGCGCCATTCGAAACACGGTTTATGGTGGAACCGAGACGCTTCGAGGCACGAATCAGACCGAGGTCTATTGGGTTAATTTTGAAAACGGAAGCATGCAGTGGTATGCGGCGCTGGACAGTGAGGGGAAGCTTCGAGTCCTGTGGAGCAACGGACAAGTATTCCCAAAACCGTAAGAGCGACAACGATCCAGGTGATCAGCTGATCGATGCACAACGGGATTCTTTGCCGACCAGCTGCTATCTGCGATTGCGTGCTGACCCGTGTTCTGTTTCATTTGCTCCGAGGTGTTCGGCGCACTCAGCGCGAGGACGACTGCAGCAGTTCAATTTGCGGACCACTCCAACCGATGCCCTGCCCATCAGGTCGATAGTATTCCGATGGCGCTATCAACTAGAATTTTGAAATCGTCGCACCGGACGTCCGCATCCCGAATCTTCCTCGCACGCAGTTCATGGCCGCCGAGACATACCGCAGCCGCTGCTAAGGGATAAGCGAGTCGAGTAGTTCCGTTATCGCCTGCGGACTATCCAGCCAACCGCTTGCAGGCCACTGACGTGGCCGCTCATCGGCTGGAATATAACCAAACAGTGCAACGAAGACCCTCATTCCCGCAGCTTGAGCGGCTAATACGTCACGTTCGGCGTCACCGATATAGATGCACTGGGCGGGAATTACCCCGAGTTTGTCGGCCGCATACTGCAGCGGAGCGGGATGCGGTTTGCGCTCCGCGAGACTATCGCCGCTCACTATCACTCGGGCACGCTCCCGCAGAGCGAACTGCTCGAGTAGCGGTTCGGTCAGCCAACTGGGCTTGTTGGTGACGACTCCCCAGGCGATTCCCTTTGATTCGAGGCGCGCAAGCGCATCGAGAACTCCCTCATACGGCCGAGTCTCGATTGCCAAGCGCCCCCTATAAATCTTGAGGAATCGCTCACGTAGCTCCGCGAAGGCAGGCGCGTCTGCCTGCGGAAAAGCCAGACGCACAAGCGCCGTCGCACCGTAGGATACGAGCTGTCGAACTTCTGCAAATGGAAGCAGTTCGAGCCGTTCTTCTTTCCGCAGCTCATTGAGCGCACCAGCCATGTCGGGGGCGGTGTCGAGAAGCGTGCCATCGAGATCGAACAACACCGCGCGCATTCCAGAAAAAGGAGTACTCACGATTGCTGCGCGCTACTACTCGAGCGCCGTTTCTGCGCGCGAGCCGTCAGGGACGGGATCACAGCGGACGCCACCTGTGACCGGTTCCGAGACACCCGTGGTGCCCGGCCAGCTGAGGGGCAGCTTCAGTATCGATCTCACGGCCAGGTAGCCGAAGGCCTGCGCCTCAATTGCATCTCCAGCCCAACCGAACGTCTCGGCGGTCTTCACCGGCGCGCCAAGCCGGCGTCGCAGCTCGGCCATGAGATAGTCGTTCAAACGACCGCCGCCGACAACAATCCATTCTTTCGGTTGCCGTGGAAAGCGTTGCGCTTCTGCAGCTACGCCCGCTGCGGTAAACGCCGACAGCGTCGCGGCCCCGTCTTCGGGAGACAGACCGGATATCGCGTCGGACGAGAAGGCATTGCGGTCCATGGATTTCGGTCCGCTTTGACGAAAGTACGGGCTGCTCAACAGCATTGCCAGGCCATGCTCATCGACACGGCCAGTGGCCGCGATCCTTCCGCCGTCGTCGAACGGAACACCGCACCGTGCGCTCACCCAATCATCGATGAGCGCGTTTCCGGGCCCGCAATCACACGCATATAGCAGCTCCCCGTCGATAAGGGTGACATTGGAAACGCCTCCGATGTTCAAGACGGCGATCGGTTGTGGAACGCCTCGCACGCGAACGATCGCCCGATGGTAAGTCGGGGCGAAAGGCGCACCTTGGCCACCATGATCCATGTCATTCTGTCGAAAGTTGTTCACGACGACCTTGGCGAGCGTATTCGCCATGCGTTGGCCGTCACCGAGCTGCCACGTCCTTCCCTGCTGGGGTTCATGCTTGATGGTCTGACCATGAAATCCGATGACGTCGACTGTGGCCAGATCGATTTTATTTTCCGCACAAAACGCGCGTACCGCCTGCGAATGCAAATCAGTAACCTCACGTTCTATACGTATAACGTCGACATCGTCCGCCGGTAGCCGTAAGAGCGCACTGCGGAGGTCGGATGGGTACGGTGTGCTCGCGTGAGGCCCCCATGCCAGGTAAGCGTCGCCGTCGGTCTCGAGGAGCGCGACATCGATTGCGTCCATCGACGTGCCACTCATCAGGCCAATAACCGTGAATCGCTCCCGTGCGGCCATGCCACTCTCCTGTGCTTTCTCGCACGGAATCATCGTGCACTTCCAGCTATGAAACCAAGCGCGCTCCCGCACAGGTTGTCAGACCGCTGGCTCGCGTTCGTATCGGACAGCTGGAGCGTACCAGTCGAGTTCGCGCGTCAGCAGCATGACCGTCGCCAGCAACGTGAACAGCGCCAGCGAGCCGGCTAGCAACGCGTGACTCTCCGATGTCACCAGGAGATAGAGCAGCGCATAGGTTGCTGCGAACACGCCCGCGGCCACCGCCCCCCCACGGGGGCTCGCCAGCGCGCCTGCTAGATACACCCCCATGAGCGCGCAGAGCGCCGCCGTCGCGACTACGTACGCCGCAAGGAACCCCAGCTGCTCCGCCAGCGCAAGCAGCAGGAGATAAAACACACTCAGTGCCAGGCCCATCAAACCATACTGAATCGGATGCAGGGGACGACGCAGCAACGTCTCGACCAGAAATAAGGTGAGGAAGCTCAACGCAATGAAGAGGCCCCCGTACTTCACCGCGCGCGTGCAGCGCTGATAGATGTCGACGGGTTGCACCAGCTCCACCCCGAACCCACTCGCGAGGATCGTCGCCGCAGGGGTAGAACCCTGAAACCAGCGGTCACCGTAGGAGCGGTTGAGGTTCAAGACCTGCCAGGTGGCAGTAAAGCCGTGCGCGTCGATGTGGCGTTCGAGCGGCAGGAAGCCGTCCGTGAAGCCGGGATCCGGCCAGTTGCCATGCGCAGCCACATGCACCGTGCGGGCCAACGGCAGAAACCCGAGCGACTGCGTGCCCGCGACCTCAAAGGTCAGGTCGAACGCCTGGCGGCGATCAGAAAACTCAGCGGCACCGGCCAACGGTGCCGCCAGTACCGGAAGAGGAAATCCGTCGGAGGGTTCAAAGTCTTTGAGCGCCGGAGCGCTCGCCGCGAGGGCTCGGAGGCCGCGCGGATCGTTTACCGGGAGCAGGAGTCGCGCCTGGTCAAGATGCAGGTGCAACGCGGTCTCACCGCGCGTGAGACGCACGATCTCGCGGTTGAGGTCGAATTCACCCACGGCATGTACCCGGGCGACATAGACCGGAACCTCATACACGCCGAGGCGGCGTCGCTCCTCCTCGACTTTGAGCTCTACCACCAGGTCCAGGCGATCAGGCAGCACGTACCAGTCGCACGTGCGCGGGTGCTCGCCCTCGATCGTGACCGGGATAGCGATGATGGGACCCGCAAGCCACTGGCGGTCGCCCCAGCCGCGGGCCACCGACTGGACCGCGGCGTCGCGCTGGCTAACGCGTTCGGCGACCAGACTGGAGAGGAGCGTGAGCGGGACGAGCAGCGCGAGCGCAATGGCGGTGAGAATCGCGGCTTTGAGCGAAGCCGAGTGAGCGGATGATGTCATGTCGTCGCCTCCCTTCGTGTGAGCTTTGCGGCTCAGGGTGGCGAGGGGGTGGTGCAATCATGGCCAATTATGACGGCACGCGCGGTGGCCGCCGCTGGGACGCTATTGGGACACTCCGAGAGTGACGTTGCGGGATATCGGGTGACATCACGTGAGATCAAGTGCCTGTTGCAATTGGGATCGCGGCTCGCATATGGTTGATCTGTAAGCCCCTACCCGCCGTTTCACACGGCAGTGGTGTCAGCGTCTGATTGATGCCCGCGGGCGAACGACACTCGTTGTCCGCAGTATTCCCTCAAGGCCGTGTTGAAGCTCGAACCTCTTGGTTTTACTCACGACATGTCGCTACGCCGGATGTGCCAGTGCCCGGCACGTCCGAAACACGAAGTCCGCGGTCCGACCGTATACCGCGGCCTGCCAAGCCGGCGTCTCGCAGTAGAACGCCGCACGCATCAGCCGCTGGGCCGCTGCACTGCGCACGGCGTCATGCGGCGCGCGCGCGTGCACCCAATGATCAGCGCGTAGCGCGGTCAGGACGTCTGATACCGGACGTGTGCCGAATTCCAGCCCGATGAAGGTGATCTCGTGCTTCGGCAGCGCCTCCTGGAAGCCGCGCGCGAGTGTGCCCTCGAGCTCAGCCGCCACGGCCTTCTCGCCCGTGATGTTCACCGACTCCTCCGCCACGAGACTGCGCACCTCGCAGCCAAACCAAGCGCGTGCTCGGGCAAGATCGCCGCGCGCGCAGGGTATGAGGATCGGCTCGCCGTAGGCGGTCGGCCCCAGTCCAGTGTGCAGATCGAGCACCGCCACGCGGCGCACGCCGTCGGGTAGCTGCTCGCGAAGCAGCTGTCCAAGCGTCTGAGCGGACCACGCGCGGGCGGTGCCCCCATAAAACAGTCCTTCGGGGCGCGTGTACTGCCCGGCGGTCAGGGCCTGCTGGAAGGCGCGCATCCCGTGCTCGGCGATGTGCTGTTGGAGCGCCGCGTCGGCACGCGCGCGCGCATCGCCTTCCCAGTCTGTCGGCACCAGCCAGTCATGCAGCGGTTCGTAGCCAGTCGAGGAAGGTGGCTGGGAGAAATCGATGAAGTTGCGGTTGAGATCAACGTTGTCCTCGTTCACGCGCCGCAACCATGCGAAGCCGTGCGGATTCAGCGCATGCACGAGCAGCGCGCACCCGGACGAAGGCAGTGCCTCGTACAGCCGGTCGATGAGGAAGCCGACCTGACAACCCGCGCCGCCAAAGCCCTCGACGCCGTGCGTACCGGAAAGCACGACGAGCGCGTCCGTCGCACTGTCGGGGCCGAGCCGCGCGACGTCGATGCTGAGCGACTCGCCCTGCGGGCCGAGGCGTTCCGGTAATAGATAGCGGTTGAGGCGTGCGCCGGCCCGTTCGGCGGCCGCGCAGAAGCGCTCGCGGGCGTTTGGGTAGTCGGGGCTGAAGTAGTCGGCGATGGGCATGGGTCACCGCGCGGACTGAAGAGCAGCGCGCCCAGCATAGCACCGGCAGGCTGATCCTGGCGGGGGCTAGAAGGCGCCCGCCACGCCATCAGCGGATGGCTACCGTACCGGGTGACTCCACTGCGAAGATCGAGAGTCCACCAGGTGATCAAAAGCGGCCCCGGAACACTTCTATCCTCACGCTGTCGGCCAGAAGCGGACGCCCGCAACGGCTTGTTGTTTTCCCTGAAGCAGCCGTTGACACGTAAAATTCATCTTTGGCCTTCCAGATGCTCCTGGTGGTGGGGCGTTTCTCACGGTCCCGCTGAGAAGATCGGCATGCCACGCAGCGCCGTGAGAGTCGAGCTCGCCTGCACCTGAAGCCAGGTCACGAGTCCGCCGTTACTGCCCGCCGCGATTGCGGGCAGTTGTGTCGCTGCTTGCGCCGCCGCTGGCGGTACCAGCGAAAACCCATTCGGCCACATCGCAGGCACGGTACCTGCAGTTGAGACGCGCGAGGCACTCAGCGTCCGTGGCGTCCCGCTGTCCCAGACCAGCCAGTGCGCACCACTGATGAAAGCGCTACTGACGCGTCCGGTGACTAGGTTCTGTGCCGTAGTGACCACGATACCCGGGGTCGTAGGCGATCCGTCGAGCAATGCGCCGGAAGTCGAGACCCGCGCGGCGGAAATGGTCGCGTAGCCGGAATAGATCGATAGCTCAGCGTTCGAGCTCGCGTTGCGCTGGTCGAGATAGGTGACGAGGTAATTAGTGCCATCGAATGACACCGCCGGCTGAAGATCGCAGCATGGGCCTGCGCCACTCGTCGAGGGACCGACATTGTTCACGATCAGGAGCGGGGTCGCATCCAGGATTACCCCGGCTTTGGACATTCGCACCGCGATCAGCCCGGGCGGGTTCGCGCCGTTCTCGGTCCAGACGATGAGGTAATTCGTTCCGTCAAAGCCAACCGCCGGTTGACCTCGGTTGTAGTCGTTGGTACTTGAAATCGGGAACGACGAACCGTCGGCCTGACCGGTTCCCGGAGCGATGAACAGTCCCGAGAGCTGAGGCGGCCGTGGCCCATTCGCATCGGTGAAGAGCAAGAGGTAACGACTGCCATCGAACGCGAGTGCCGGTGCGCTGGGGCCGCCGGCGTCCGCATGCACGGACAGCCCCACAACGTTCGGGCCGCTCACAACTGCTCCGGCACGAGAGATCAGCAGCGCGTCCAGGTTGAAGTCTATGCCCGCGGGGGGCACCGCAGAGTCCTCTTCATGCACGACGAGGTAGTTCGTTCCGTCAAATGCCACAGCGGATTGGGTGCCGACCGTGGCTGCACTGGTGGGCTCGCTTAAGTTCACCGAATTCCTGATCGCCCCATCCGGACCGACGAGCAGCGCAACCCACTGGACCGTCACGCTGCCGTTGCTCACGTTGCATTGATGTGCAACCACAAGAGTGTTCGTGCCGTCGAAAGCCGTGCTCGGAGGCCCGATCGGTCCCTGGCTCGCCGTGCAGTTCGCACTCACGAGTGTCGGCACGAGGTCCGCCGCGGCACCGAGCCCATGTGGCTGACCGTTCACGGTGAAACCGCGCAGCTCGCTCGACGCGTTGATCCCGCTGCCATTCGCGGATGTCGAGATCTGTTCCTTGATCTGTCCCACGCTGGGGACCAGCCACAAGGTGTCCGTTCCAGAAACCGCGGATGTGGAGTGCCCGCCGTCGTAGGCCGTTGCAGAGACCGTGGTCGTCTGCCGCATGGCGTTGCTGAAAGTCCCGGCTGGCACATCGACGGATTCGATCGCGACGTTCGCGATTTCTTGGGTCAGGTCCAGGGTAATCGGGTTGCCGCTCGAGTCCTTGCCGAAAGGAAGATTTGTTCCGGTGAGGGAAGACACCGGGCCGACCTGCACCGGAAAGAGCAACTCCACATAGGGGGCGATCAACGGCGTGATCGTGTCGGTCCGATCGGTGTTGCCAAGGAGCGTCACGCCACCGGCATTCACATAGAAGTATTGATCGTATCCGCCGCTCGCGAGCGTCGGGTCGGTGCGGGTGAGGATGGTGGCCGTGACCCCTTGAACGGGCTTGGTTCCGGTGATCGCGAGCCCAACGACTGCGGACGGGGCGACGGCCTTGGGGTCGTTGGTGACGTAGTTGAAGGACCAGGTATTGCCCTGCATCGCCGGAAAGTACTGGCCGGTATCGCCAGGTCCCGTCGCCGGAGCGAATCCATTGCCGGTGACCGAGGGCCCGTTGCCGCCTCCCCCTGCACCTCCGCCGCCGCCGCCTCCTCCTCCACAGGCCGCAAGGAGCGCGCCGTAGAGAACGAAGGCCAGTCTGCTCAGGGACTTACGCAATGTGATTACCCCCGCAGCTTGTTGTTTGGAGTTCTTTACGTTTCTCTGGATCTTACATGGAATCGGCCGATGCGGCCGCGGTCGATGCGGACTGCTCCACTTCCCCTTGTCTCAGCCAATGCAGCGTTGACCGTGCGCAGTCAACCATGGCCGGTAGCCAGCCGCTGCTGTACCTTCGAGTGCCGAACGTCCAGAGGACCCGGATCGAACGGGTAGGAGGGAACCCATAGAGCTTCATGGCGTGGCTGTCTCCTTCTGCCCGGAGCGTAGACTTAGAAGCGGCGCATGGCCAGCCGTGAGTTCGAGAAGAGGTGGCACCCTCGTGTGGTTCCGCGCGCCGGAATCTCAAAGCCGGTGCCATCATCGAACACCGCGATGTCTCGGAATGCAGAGGCCGAGCCCAGCCTGGAGAGTTCGCGCCCTTCATTGGCCCGCTTGGCGTGGGCAAGAGCCATCTGGTGTGCGGCCTCGGGCACGTGCACAACGGTCCCGGCCAGTGCGGTCTCGATGATCGGCGACGCGTGCACTTCCGTCGCTACGCCGACCGCAGGCGGTTGCGCCAGCGTCACCGGCAGTAAGGTCGGCAGTGGCAGTGCCCTGCGCAAATGCTGCAACCTCATCCAGCGGCGAAGCTGGTTGGCGTTGACGCCGTGCTTCAGCGCCAGTCCGGCCACCGACACGCCGGGCTTGCCGGCCTGCTCCACCAGCCACCAGTCTGGGGCGCGCGGTCATCTCATCTGCTTTGATCGTTTGATTTCCGCTAAACGGGCCTTCCTCTGAGGAGTAGGAGTGAGGTGGAACTGGCTCGGCGCTCAGTCGGGCAAACTTCAATTCTCGCTTGATCGCCTGGAAGCGCGGCTCCTTGCGCAGCGGGTCTAGAAGCGGACTCCCAATGCCGGTCCAAGTTGCAGGAATTCTTGTGAAGATGATATCATGATATCAGCATTAAGAGTGGAGTAGTTTGTGGCTCAGGTCGTGGTACGCCAGCTCGAGGAAGACTTGAAGGAGCGCTTGAAGAGGCGCGCTAAGCGCCATGGGCGGAGCGTGGAAGCCGAAATTCGAGAGATCCTCCGAAATGC
>QHXE01000187.1 GCA_003222835.1 Acidobacteriota bacterium
TCCCCAACAATGCCGGCTCGTGGAGAAGACTTCGCGCAACGTGGTGGCCACAACCTTAATTTGCGGGTGCTTCTTTACCACGCGATCGATCATGCTGAAGAAGGCGCTCGGATCGAGCTTGGACTTCGCCGCGACCTCTGGGCCAGGAATACCGAGCCCAGCTTGCAAATCCTCTTCGTTTCCGACGAGTACATCGACATTCTCGACGATGCGCCCGATGATCTCGACGGCGCGATCCCGGCCGCCCGAACGCTTCCAGAGTTTCTCGCGAAAGTTCAGGTCAAACGAGGTGACTGCGCCCGCCGCCTTGGCCGCCTGCATCCCTTCAATAATTAATTCCGCGGTCGTTGTCGATAATGCCGCGAAGATTCCGCCGCTATGAAACCAGCGCACGCCGCCGGCAAAGATTTCATTCCAGTCGAAGTCTCCCGGCTTGAGGAGCGCTGCCGCCTCGTTCGAGCGGTTGTAAAAAACCACCGGAGCGCGCACACCGTAACCGCGGTCGCTATAAACGGTGGCAATGTTTGGACCGCTGACTCCATCGTGTTCGAAGCGCTTATAAAATGGTTTCACGCCCATCGCCCTTACCCGCTCGGCAACCAATTCACCGATCGGATAATCCACCATCGCCGTCGCTATGCCGGTTCGCAGGCGAAAACAGTCGGCCAGATTAGCGGCAACGTTGTATTCGCCGCCGCTCACATGAATCTGACATTCGGTCGCTTTGCGAAAGGGAACGATGCCTGGATCGAGGCGATGGACCACCGCGCCCAGCGATAGGAAGTCGAGCTTACCCTCGCGAGGAATCTTCAGGCCTTCATTCATTCGACGCTCCTGGTCACGGCTCGACGTCACTCGGACCCGATCATTGAGGCGTCACGGTCTTCTTGGTTTTGTGAACGACCTTCCTGCCGATGTGTTTGCTTCGTCGCCCGACCGTCTTACTTTTTTCCGCAACTGTGTTCCCGACGGTCTTGCTCTTGTCCGCCGTTGCCTCGCCGACCGTCTTGCTCTTATCGACGACCGCGCTGCCGACCGACTTGCTCTTATCCACCGTCGCTTCGCCGACTTCCTTGCTCTTCTCGGTGACATTCTTAGTCTTGCTGACCACGGTGTGCCTTAAATGGCGGCGCCGATGACGCCGGCGATGATAAGTTGTGTCAGACACGGAAGTCTTCACTTGCGTGTTCTGATTATCCTGCGCCGCAGCATTGTGCGCCGCGGCCAACTCGCTTCCCACAAGTGCGAACATAAAAGCGAGCGCGGTTAGAAAAAGCTTTTTCATGGTGCTTCGCCCTTTTCCCGATTGATTTATGCGAACTGTTTTGAAGACAGCAAGAATCGCATACAGCGTCGCTCTGAGTCCAGCACTTTGCGATCCAAACACAAGGACGACTGAAAAAGCTGAGAAGTTTGCAACAGGTTGGTAAGAAGTGTTTCAAGGCGCCATACGAATTAATATCCTTGACGCGGAGCGCGCTTTTGTTATAGAAGCAGCCACGCGCTTTACCAAATTACCAACGAAGGAGTTCTTATGAAGAAGATTCTCGCGCTCGTGTGTTTTCTCGTCGCTGTGGCTGCCTGCGCCACGCAGCCGCCGGGAAACAAGGACACTATGTCAAACGCGAACAAAGGCGGCGAAATGAAGTCTACCGCTGCTCCATCCGAAGCCGACATTATCGCTAAAGAAAAGGCCGGATGGGACGCAATCAAAAAGAAGGATTGGGATGCGCTGGGGAAGCTACTGGCCAGCGATTTCATTGACGTCGAAGACGACGGTGTCTATGACAAGGCGGGCAGCATCGCTTCGTTGAAGGATTATGACCTTTCGGACATCACTTACTCAGATTGGAAAATGCTTACGATCGATAAGAATGCCGTTGTTCTCACTTATGATGTAAACCAGAAGGCAACAGTCAAGGGCCAACCAGTCCCGCCGGGTCCTTATCACTCCGCGGCCGCTTATGTGAATCGCGATGGAGAGTGGTTGGGAATCTACTACCAACAGACACTCGCGCGGACAACGCCGCCGCCGCCATCGCCAATGGCGAGTCAACCCATGAAATCGGCGGCTACGCCTGGCGCGAAGATGGCGGATGCCGGATCGGACCCGGTCGCTGATGAGAAGCTTGTTTGGGATGCGCTGAAGAGTAAGAACTATGATGGCTTTGCCGCTTACCTGGCTCCGAATGCTATGGAAATCGAAGCCGGCGGCGTCTTTGACAAGTCAGGCTCGGTAAAAGGCGTTTCGATGTTCGACGCTTCCAAAGCGGAACTTAGTGACTGGAAAACTGTGAAGTTCGATAATGATGCTTCACTGGTTACATACACAGTGAAGATCCCGG
>QHXE01000188.1 GCA_003222835.1 Acidobacteriota bacterium
AGCCGATCAAATTTTGGCCGAAGCGCCGCGAGCAAAAAATCTCAGGGCGATCGATTTCAAAGCTAATCGCGCCACGGCCACCGGGGGCGAATTGAGCAAGTATCGCTATGTTCACTTCGCTACGCATGGATATATCGACAGCGAGCGTCCCGAGCTGTCCGCGATTGTCCTTTCGTTAGTTGATGAAGAGGGCAAACCTCAGGACGGCTTTTTGCACGCGCAGGAGATCTACAACCTTAATTTGCCCGCGGAATTGGTCGTGCTCAGCGCGTGCGAAACAGGTTTAGGAAAAGAGATCAAAGGGGAAGGATTGGTCGGGCTGACACAGGGGTTCATGTACGCGGGAGCGCGCCGCGTCGTCGTGAGCCTTTGGAATGTAAACGATAAAGCAACAGCGGAACTGATGGCCCGTTTCTATCGCGGAATGCTCAGAGAAAACAAGAGTCCGGCGGCGGCCTTGCGCACTGCGCAGATGGAGATGTCGCGGCAGAAACAATGGCAGTCGCCTTATTACTGGGCCGCATTTGTGCTTCAGGGCGAATGGAAGTGAATCAGCAAGAATGTCGAGGGGATATGGTGGTCTCCTAGGGAAATTCTCGCGTTAGTAAGTAGCAGGAAGAGGTGGCACGGGCGTCCCGCCCGTGAATCGGGCGCAGGATGCGCGGGCCACGTTTACACGGAGATGCTGTCAATGATTTTGCACTACCTAGTCGCCGCGCCTAATGCAAGCAGCAGAGGGTGCCGTAGCTTCTCGGCTTCACTAACGTTGAAGGCCCAGGATGAAGAAGGTGCCAGAAGACTATGGGACACCGCCTTTATCAATACCGGCCCTAAGAAAAGTCCAACGCGAAAAGCGACGAAACGCAGTTATCGCATTGCCACTCCGAACGTGCCCACTGCCGGCGTTAATGGCGAGACTGTGGTCGGGGTTACGCTTTGGCGGCTACGTCGGGCAACCTCGACTGATTCCGGCGAGAGACTGATCGTGCATGAAGGCGCCGATGCGGCCGAGTGGTTGCCGGAGCGAATCTCCGCCAACACAAGATTGGCCCAGGGGGATCGGTTGCGGATTTCCGTTGAAGCCGCGCGTACTGGTTATCTTTATGTGGTTGACCGAGAGCAATATGCCGACGGTAGTCTCAGCGAACCTTACTTAATTTTCCCCACCACCCGTACGCTCGGCGGAAACAATCAAGTGACAATCGGAAAGATAATCGAGCTTCCCGCCCGCGAAGATCGCCCTCCTTACTTTACAGTTAAGCGCAGCAGATCTGATCAGGTGGCTGAAGTGCTCAGTGTTCTAGTCACCCCATCTCCTCTCGCAGGTATTGAAATCACCGACAAGGCTCAGAAGCTGTCCGAGGCCGAAGTGAACACCTGGGAAAAGTCCTGGGGCGCGCGAGTCGGCTCGCTGGAGCTGGAAAGGGGCGCCGGCAAACCCTGGAGCCGTGAAGAGAAGGAAGCCGGGAGTGATGTTTCCAAAGTCTTGAAGTCTGATGCGCCCGCGCCGCAGGCCATCTACTACCAGCCAAACACAAAATCGAGCGAGCCAATCTTAGTAAAGGTGAGGCTTCGTTACGGCTCTTCCGCGAAGCGCTGAACCGGACTTCAATCGCACGTCTGGTTATCAACTTGACCATTGCCTATACCGAACGCCTAACCAGCAGCCAGTATTCGGGAGTAACTCCTGATTCAAAGCGTCCTTGATTCTTAAGCAAAAACCTTGTCTCACAGCGTCCACATGATAGCCGAGTGCCGCAGATTGCTTCTCGCAAGATCCATCTGAGACTGGTTCGCGCTCCACGAAGCGAGCAAGCGGCTGCATTCAGCGTAGATTGGAGCGTCCGTGCAAACGTTATCAAATGACAGACTCCGTTCTGAGTGGGCGGCTTCTCAGTTGCTCGCCAAAGCTCTTTGCCAATATTATGGACAGGCTTTGATTAATACCGCCACTCGTTTTGCCACGTCCTTGTCTGAATCGGAGTATCGAAAGAACCTCGGCTCGTGTGGGCCGGATATCGATGCGATCCAGTCGAGTTGTGCAGCTTCATGTCCCGACTTCGGCTTGACGGCGGCAGACTTCCGAGCGGCAATCGGCGCCGCGGCCGACAAATATTTGATTGGTTTCGCGCTTCGCGAGGAAGCGCCCTCGGTCGATGAGATTCGCGAATTTGTGGGAGAGCTTCAGCACTCTGATCTTTATCTCGCGTTGGCCTGCGAGCGCGGCAACGACCACGCCTGGCAACAATTTGACCGAGATTATCGTCCCTTCATCGAGCGTCTGGCGCGGCATCTGGCTCGCACCGGATCAGACGCCGACGAAGTGATTGATTCTGTCTATGCCGAACTTTTCGGCACCAAAATCGTCGACGGCGTTCGGCAATCGAAGTTCAAGAGTTACACCGGCCGTGGCACTTTGCGAGGTTGGCTGCGCGCTGTGGTCACGAACGCCGTCGTGGATTTGTATCGTGGGCGGCAGACGGAGATCTCGCTGGATAACTGGTCCGAGAGCGGCGGCGAAGCGCGGGAGAGACCGAGTTTCACAACTCAGGCGCACCGGGCCGAAGAAACGATGGTGGCAACCGTAGCGCGCGAGCGTTATCGATCGGTGACAATTTCCGCGCTCGATGAAGCATTGGGGTCACTTGATGACCACGAGAAGCTGCTGCTGCTCTATTATCATGTCGATGGTTTGAAGCTGCGCGAAATCGCTCGCATCGTCGAAGAGCCGGCATCGCCAATTCGACGTTGGTTCCAGCGGCAAACTAAGCGCGGCGGAAAAGCCCAGTCGGGCCGCGTGCATGAATCGACAGTGATGCGCTGGCTCGAGAAGGCTTACCGAAAGGTCTCGGATCATTTTCAGACCTGTTTGGGTAAGAAGCATGGATTAACGGCAGCCGAAATCGAGATTTGCCGAGATCTCGCGACGGAAGACCTTGGCCAGGGCATCGAACTGCGAGCAGAAAGCGCAAGCTTTGAAAAAGTAGAGGCGGGAGGATCGCAGCTCGAAGGAGCCTCGTAAGCAAACATGTCGAGACCAGGAACAGAAAGAGAGATGGAAGCAGTTCGCGCAATGGTCCATTGCCGTCTAAGCTCTCTTGCGGGCGTTAAGACGGAGTCGATCTCTGCCGCTGTGCATCTTGACGAGGACGCGATGAGCGCGTTCGTCGACGGCCTGCTCAGCGAAAACGAAACCCGATCGATAATTTCTCATTTGACCTCCTGCGGATCTTGTCGTGGCTTCACGGCCCGTTTAATTCGTCTCGAATCGACGTTTACTGCTGAGGATGAATCGAAGATGGCCGAAGAGACGCCGAGCCGTCTGCGTCGATTTCTTGAAGGGATCACTTCACAGGTAATTCCTTCGGGCAGCGAGGATGCAGTATTCGCGTATCATAATCCGGACGAGAATGTAGAAAAGCCCGCCGAAACCACGCCCGACAAGCCGAAGGATAAGGCTTAACAATCCCGCACTAACTTCATTGTTGACCATTGGCTCGATAAAGCCAGATTTTCATCGGCAGAAATCCTGAGTGAGCATTCATGAGGGATTCGAAAGGCCCGATCTGTTCGCCGTATTCGGACCACGGAAACAATTTCGAGGGGATTGAATCCTCTTTCGTAACAATCACCAGATACTCGACGTTCCTTTCGTTGAGAAAGGCGAGGAATTCATAGCGATCGTGCGGCGCGTCCGCTGAAGACAGGAACTTCTCAGGCGGAATGCCGGATAGCGCCCGCACCGTGCCTTCGTCGCAGAAGATGCGCCTGTTTCCGTCGTGTGGAAAGTGATCGCGCAAATAATCGGCGACTGCGCGCTGGGCTGAATATTGATTGAGCAAGCCTACGGAACCAACCAATTGGACGCCTGCATCGAAGGCGCAGATTGCAATTACGAATATAAGAAGCCTTCGGGCCAAATGCGGTCGGAATTCCCAGACTGAAAAGAATCAGCCCGTAGCGTGGAAATATTATCGGCTGTTGATGGGTGAGGTATGCGAAGATTAGCAGGCCGAGGAAGGCAAACAAAAAGATTAACGACGGCAGAGCTGGGAGCATTTCGTTTGAAATCTTGTCGCCGATTAGGAGTCGTTTGAAGACTTTCCAACCGGCCCAGAAAGCGGCCAGGAAGACGGCGATGTCAGTCGAAACCAGCAGACTTGCTCCGTCGCGCAGAGCCTGCCGCAAAGCGAATCGACCTAGTCTGGGATTCATAGCGAGCAGCCAGTCATGATATTGCTGGCGAGCTTGAAAACATGCGAGCCAGTTACCGGTGGCCTTCCAGGAAATGTAGAACCAGAACACCGGCGGAATCAGGAGAATGAGGACCGCGACAACCGAAACTCGGCGCTCTCTCAAAAACTGAATCGCCGGAAGCAAAGCGATGAACATCCAGCTTTCGACTCGGGTCAAACCGGCGAGGGCAGCGAAGATCGCGGCGGCAAACCAACCTCGCCTCAAAACAAAATAGAGACTTGCCGAGACAAAGAACGCGTGGGGCACGTCGGTCATCGCCGACGCTGAGTTAAAAATATGCAGCGGGTTCAGCGCAACAAGCAGGCAGACTCCAACTCCAAAAATCGCTGAGACGACTTTGCCCACATAGAATCCATTACCCACGAAGACGTTCATGATCGCGCAAATGAGTTGATAAAGCGGTAGCCAAAATCCGAACAGGTCAGTCAAAGCGAATGTGTGCGTGGACAGCTTGGTGCTCATCGCACCGATGTCGCGAATATAAACGTAAGCGTCGCCAAAGGCGTTTGGGAGAAAGAAGGCGCCGAGGATTCTCAGAATAGCCGAACCAGAAATCATTGCCAACCACAGGTTGCGCGGATTGGTTAGTCGAGGCATATGATCGAGTTTCAAGAGCCTGAGAATATCAGCAATCGCTTGCGAGTCGAAGGTTGTCAGTGGCGCAGATGGCTCAAATGTAATTTCGCATTCTCATTCACACGCGTGGCTTTAGCCCGGTGAATGGGAACCGGAGGAGAAGTCCGGGAACCGTTTCAACGGTTTCCCCTCGGCGTCAACCCGGCGGCGGTTCTCGAAACCGTTGAAAAGGTTGTCATTCTTAGGTGGCGCACTGTGGGTCACCGGCTAAAGCCACGGTGTGAATGAGAATGAGCAGCGGAACTGGCAAGCTCTGATTTGGACTCGTTGTCTTCAAGCTGGCCCACTAAGATGGGTTTCGTCTGCTTGTTCGCTGTTCACGGCCTTGTTATAGTCACCCATTCGCTCGGAAAACCTGGAGATGTCAGCGGCGATTGAAGAGAAAGTCTTGGCGACAAACCGCGCAGCGTTTCACAACTATCATATTTCAGCGAAATACGAAGCTGGCGCAGCTCTGACGGGGACCGAAGTCAAGAGCGTTCTGGAAGGCCGCATCCAGTTGAAAGACTCGTATGTAGCGGTGCGTGAGGGTGAAGCCTGGCTTTTCAACGCCCACATTTCGCCTTACTCGCACGGCAACCGGGCGAATCACGATCCGCTGCGAACACGGAAGCTGCTACTCCACAAGCGCGAAATTGAACGTTTGGATCAAGCCGCGATTGCCCAGGGGATGACATTAGTCATTACGCGGGTGTACTTAAAGAGTCAGAAGATCAAGTTTGAGGTCGGAGTAGCGAAAGGCAAGAAGCTTTACGACAAGCGAGAGACTGAACTGCGCCGCATCGTGGATCGCGAGACACGTGCGCAGTTGAAGCAGCGCAATCGATGATGTAAGTGCGCGACAAACTTTTCAGTTTGTTGATGCTCCCTCTCCCTTTGGGGAGGCTCGGGGTGAGGGCCTAGGAGAGCAGCGTAAGAATTCACCCCCCCCTTATTCTCGGCGGAGTGGATGCGGGAGCGGGAAGACAAAGAAGTGAGTTGCGTCACTAAGTCCTAACCCTCTCAAGGGGAGAGGGAACGTTAGAACAATAAGAGAGGGTTAAGATGAATGTAACCGGAAGTTCTCAATCGTGCAAAAAGATCGATGCGCAGGCGCTGGCCATAGCTGTTTTCAAGGATGACAAAGCGGACCAGGGACTTCTAAAAGAGCTGGATGCGGCCACCGGTGGTTTGGTTAGCCGTGTCATTGATACAGAGGAATTCAAGGCCAAGGAAGGCGAGACCGCCTATTTTCATATTGCGGACAGCGAATTGAACAAGACTCAACAAGTCTCACAATTGGCTGGAACGGCCTCGCGTTTTCTAAGAAGCAAAAATGCTAAGTCCGTTGCCATTATTCCGCGGGCTGAAGGTGATGTTGAGAAAGTTTCCCAGAGTGTAATCGCCGGCGCAATCATGGGCCTCTTCGAGCCCGACAAATACCGCACGAAGGACAAAGAGAAGCGCGAGCTCGATCGCCTTGTAGTTGCGATCGAAGGCGCTGACGAAAAGGTTCTGAAGCGTGGAGCTGAGCGTGGCCGCATCATCGGAGAGTCGGTTAACTTCACGCGCGATCTTGCCAATGAACCTGGCGTTTTCATGACGCCGACGATTCTGGCGGAACGTGCGAAGGAAATCGCCAAGACATTTGGCCTGAGCATCGACGTTCTCGATCAGAGACGAATGGAAAAATTGGGCATGGGTTCGCTTCTGGGCGTTTCTCGCGGGTCGGATGAGCCGCCGAAGCTCATCGTCTTGAAATACCAGCCGCGCAAAATTGATAAGCGACATAAGGATGAGTTGCTGGCGCTGGTCGGGAAGGGAATCACTTTTGACTCAGGCGGTATTTCGTTGAAGCCCGGGGAAAACATGGAGTTGATGAAGTACGACATGACCGGCGCCGCGACAGTAATCGGCACCTGGCATTGCTCCTTGTTCCGAAAATCTGCCTTCGGGCAAAGCAACCAAGCCTGGTGATGTCTTGAGGGCGATGACCGGCAAGACAATCGAGGTGATTAATACCGACGCTGAAGGCCGCCTCGTGCTGGCTGACGCCATCGCGTATGCGAAGAAGCTTGGGGCGACGCGCATCATCGACATGGCGACGCTAACGGGCGCTGTTTCCATCGCCCTCGGCGACGTTAACACCGGGATCCTCGGCACGGATCAGTCTTTGATCGATGGAGTGATTGAAGCGGGAAAGGAAGTCGGAGAAAGATTCTGGCAGTTGCCGCTCGATAAGGAATATTCAAATCAAATCAAGAGTGACATTGCCGATATCAAGAACACCGGCGGAAAGAAAGCCGGGGCAATCACCGCGGCAGCCTTCTTGAAGGAATTCGTGGACGACACCCCCTGGGCTCACCTCGATATCGCTGGCACAGCCTGGGGCGATCCGGCGACACCCTTCCGCGCGAAGGGCCCCACCGGCATCGCGGTGCGCACCTTGATAGAATTTATCGAGCACGCCAGTCGCTGAAACGCGAGTTGATACGCTCGC
>QHXE01000189.1 GCA_003222835.1 Acidobacteriota bacterium
GCATTTGCATCGTTTTCGTTCCCATGTTCTTCCTGAGTGGCGTCTCTCGCTATCTGTTCGTGCCACTGGCCGAAGCCGTCGTCTTCGCGCTGCTGGCAAGCTACGCGCTGACTCGAACGCTGGTGCCGACAATGGTCATGTGGTTCTATAAGAACAAGCCGTATCGCGGTGAAGCACCCAATCCCGCTACGGCCAAGCCGTGGGTGCGACCCTTCGTCAAACTGGCCAATCGCTTTGACAAGGCTTTCGAGCGTTTGAAGGAAGCGTACGGAAACTTGTTAGGCAAGATCATGGAACGCAGGGCGGCTTTCGTCATTGGCTTCCTGTCGTTTTGCGTTGCCTCGTGGTT
The DNA here is from genome assembly GCA_003222835.1 of Acidobacteriota bacterium. Next base: position 350 of record QHXE01000189.1, read on the forward strand.
GCTCGTTCCGTTCCTCGGTCAGAATTTCTTTCCCGCGGTGGACGCAGGACAGTTTCGATTGCATGTCCGGGCGTCGACTGGAACGCGCATTGAGCAAACTGCCAAGTTGGTCGACGAGGTGGAAGCTTACATTCGTAGTCAAATTCCTGCCAAAGAGCTCGCGGGTATACTCGACAACATGGGCCTTCCGGTTTCAGGCATCAATTTGAGCTACAACGACAGTGGTATATCAGGACCAGCCGACGCCGACATCCAGGTGTCATTGCAACCCAACCATAAGCCGACGGCGGATTATGTGCGCAACCTGCGTCTTAGTTTGAATCGCCAGTTTCCTGGAGTAACTTTTTACTTCCTGCCGGCCGACATCGTCAGTGAAACGATTAACTTCGGACTTCCCGCCCCCTTTGACATCCAGGTTGTGGGACGAAATCAAGCGGCCAATCAGCAGGTGGCCAATGCCATCGCCCAAAAAGTACGTCGAGTCCGCGGAGCCGTCGATGTGCGGGTTCAGCAGCCAAACGACTTGCAGCGAATCGAGTTCGACGTCGATCGAACGAAGGCAATGGAGCTTGGACTGTCCGAGAGAGACGTGGCCGGTTCGGTCCTGC
>QHXE01000190.1 GCA_003222835.1 Acidobacteriota bacterium
AGCGGAGAGAAACCAACATGACCACATCTAAACCAATTGCTATTTACTACGAACACCCCGACTGGTTCAGTTTGCTATTCGCGGAGCTGGATCGCCGCGGGATTCCTTACGCCGCCATTGATGCGCCACAACATCAATACGATCCCGACGAAGACGAGAGCGAATACGCGCTGCTCTTTAACCGTATGAGTCCGTCTGCTTATTTGCGCGGGAACGGCAACGGGATTCTTTACACGATCAACTATCTCGAACATCTCGACCGCCTCGGAACGCGTGTGATTAATGGGCGCGCGGCATTTTCGATTGAAATCTCAAAAGCTCTCCAGCTTTCGTTACTTAGGTCGCTCGGTCTTCGATACCCGCGAGCGCGGGTAATCAATCATCCTTCACAGGTCGTTTCGGCAGCCCGCGACCTACGTTTTCCGATCGTGGTGAAGGCAAACATTGGCGGCAGCGGCGCCGGGGTCGTGCGGTATGACTCGCTGAATTCACTGGAACGCGCGGTCGATGCCGGCACAGTCGATCTCGGAATCGATCAAACGGCGCTGGTTCAGGAATTCGTGCCGGCACGCGGTGGCCACATCACACGCGTTGAAACGCTCGGTGGCAAATATCTATATGGCATCAAGGTCTTCACTTCGGGCGAGAGCTTCAATCTGTGTCCAGCGGACATCTGTCAAACAACTGACGGTGTCGAGTTGGCGCGCGCGGCCTGCCCGATCGATGCGCCGCGCACCGGGCTACAGGTTGAAGGCTACAGACCGCCCGCCGAAGTGATCGAAGCGGTCGAGCGGATCGTGCACGCAGCGAAGATCGATGTCGGCGGTGTCGAGTACATCATCGATGATCGCGATGGCTCACTGCTTTACTACGACATAAACGCCCTCTCGAATTTCGTGGCTGATGCAACGCGCGTTGTCGGGTTCGATCCACACGCGCGTTTGGTTGATTTTCTGGAACAGGAGGCAAGCAAATGCGCTACGGTTACTGGTTACCGGTTTTCGGCGGTTGGTTAAGAAATGTCGACGACGAAGGGATGCAGGCGACTTGGGAATACAACAGCCGCCTCGCGCAGCGCAGCGAAGAGATTGGTTTCGACTTGACGTTGATTGCCGAGTTGAATCTCAATGACATCAAGGGCGTCGAGGCGCCGTCGCTCGACGCCTGGTCCACCGCGGCGGCGCTCGCGGCCGTTACCAAACGTCTGGAGTTGATGGTCGCCGTGCGTCCAACGTTTCATCAGCCGGCGTTACTCGCCAAACAAGCCGCCAACATCGATCACATCGGCGGCGGCGGCCGGCTCTCGCTCAATGTGGTTTCGTCGTGGTGGGCCGACGAAGCGAAAAAATACGGCGTCGAATTTGAGCAGCACGACGATCGCTACGCGCGCACCACTGAGTGGCTCGAGATAGTTGATCGGCTTTGGCACGAAGATCATTTTTCATTCCGCGGGAAGCATTACTCCGTTGAAGACGCAGTGTTGCAGCCAAAGCCGCTCACAAGTCCGCGTCCGGTGATCTATGCCGGCGGCGAGTCGGAAGCCGCGAAGCAAATGATCTCGCGGTTCGGCGATGCTTACGTGATGCACGGCGACGAACCCGCGCGCGTGCGCGATAAGATCGCCGACATGTCCGAGCGGCGCGCGCGCCTGAATCTTCCGCCGATGAAATACGGCGTTGCGGCTTACTCGATCGTTCGCGACACCGAGGAAGAGGCGCATAAAGAATTAGCGCGCATCACAAACGTGAAACAATCGGCCGCCGGCTACCAAAATTATCAGCAGTGGCTGGCCGGCACGAAGCTGGAGCAGCAAGTTTCGCTGGCAGATTACTCAGTATCGAATCGCGGTCTGCGTTCAGGCTTGATCGGGACGCCCGAGCAAGTCGCGAAGCGCATCGACGAATTCGCAGCCGCCGGCGTCGATCTGCTACTGCTCCAATGCAGCCCTCAAATGGAAGAGATGGAACGGTTTGCTGAGACCATCATCCGCCCGTGCGCAATGGCGACGGCCGCTTAAGCTACAGTCACCACAAAAGGGAAAAGCCCGCGCCAACCGGCACGGGCTCCTGCTTCTAGCAAGCTCTTCGTTTAATTAAATTCCAGGGTGAGACCCTTCTCGCAGAAATCAAACTTCACCGGCTCCGATTCTTCGCCACCAGTGAAGACCGCTTTGAAATACTGCTCGCAGTTTTCATTGTCGGTGGACTTGTCCCAAACTAATTCTTCGGTCGCGCCGGCCTTGATGCCGTCGCCGATATCAAAGTAACCCCACTTCTTTCCATCCTGCGACACCATGATCTTCTTGATGTCCTGTTTAGTATTGTTATGGACCTTGAATTTGTATTCTGAGCTGGGCTGAGCAGAGCTAACAGTAAAGCTCATCAGCGCCAAAGCTGTTGCGATCATGACAAGTCTTCCAACATTCCGGTAAATCCCCATGCATTCTTCTCCAGTGTTTCTGAGATTTGATTGACGTTCAGGGTCAATGATTGTCGATGTAGAACGCTCGACCGAGAAATGATAAAGATTGGGCGTAGATTACGCAATCCGCCAAAGACGGGCTTTACCATTTACTGTTTACCAATTAGATTGACTCAATCTACGTTTAGAGGATTCAAGAATCTAACAAACAGCACGAGGAGAGACAAACATGCGCATGGTACTTACTGTGGTAATACCCCACGAGCCATTCAATTCTGCCGTTCGCAACGGCACCGCAGGCGATACTCTGAAGAAGATTCTGGACGACACAAAACCCGAAGCCGTTTATTTCACCGAACAAGACGGTCATCGCGGCGCGATATTAGCAATTAACGTTGACGACTCGTCGCAGATTCCGTCGCTGGCTGAGCCGTGGTTCTTGCACTTTAATGCGGACTGCAAATTCCGGATTGCCATGACGCCCGAGGATTTGGAAAAGGCGGGCCTCGCGGAAATCGCGAAGAAGTGGGGCTGAAGCGAACACCTCAGACAGTTTTCTTTCTCCACACAATCGAATACCGCCAAAGAAGATGCTTCTTGATTCTCGCGCCTGGTAGAATTTCGGCGCAGAGCATCCTGACTTCGTTCATCGTTGGATAAGTGTCGTTCTGTTCATGAGCAGCCCAGGCGGCGCGTACTTCGCGCGGTGGCAGTAAACGGCCGTTGTGAAGAAATCGTAAGCTAACGCTCGTCGGAATGGCCACCGCGTTTAGAACTAAATCAAATACTCCTTCCGGCTTGAATACATTTCTTTCACGCTCGAATAGATCGACGACCAGCAGGATACCGCCGACCTTCAGAGAACCTTTCATTCGCAACAGCGTCTCGCGTAGCGGCAAGTGATGAAGTGTGGCCA
>QHXE01000191.1 GCA_003222835.1 Acidobacteriota bacterium
CACGCTTGCAACATTTTTCTGGTTGGTAGTCACTGTTGCATCCGTTGCGATCGCGATTCGTGATCATTTTCGTAAATAATATGTACCCCAACATTGCCTGGATTATTATGGTCGTTCACAAGATCGCGCCGTCGAACAAATCGTTGGACGCGAGCGGCGGTAGCGCCTTTCTCAACTAGCTTGGTGCGGCGGAGGGTGCTTTGATTCGCGCCGCCGCGTCAACTCAACCGTTGGCCGACAATCGCGATGCGAGTCAGACCGATGGAAAATGCTCGGCTAATGGAGGCCGCCCTTGAAACCTAAAGCAAAACTGTCAGCGTCAATGACCTTGACGCAGTTCGACAATGGCTATTGGTATGCGACCGAACTAAAGACATTCGCGGAGACGATTAGGCTTCCATCCGCAAGCAAGCTGCGCAAAGACGAGCTTGAAAAAGCCATCAGGCTCTTTCTCAAGACCGGCGAGATCAAGAACCCCGCCAAGAGGAACCTCTCGATGTCAGGTATCAAGGACATCCAAAGAGGTCTGCGCCTCGATCTTCCGGTGGTGGTCTATACGAACGACAAGGAGACCAAAGATTTCCTCGAACGAGAGGCTCAGAAGCTCGCTCCGGGCTTGAAGAGGAAATCCGGCGTGCGCTACCGGCTCAATCGCTGGCGGGAAGAGCGTCTCGTCAAGGGCGTCAAGCTTACCTACGGAGACCTGGTCAAAGAATACGTACGACTGAACCAGACCAGGGAGGACTTCGCCCAAATCCCAATCAGGTGCTACGTCAATTTCATGAGCGACTTTTTTGCGGCGCAGAAGGGTGCCACGAGAGCACAGGCGATGAACGCCTGGAGAAAACTGAAGACGCTGGATATTCCCAAGGACTATCGGTCATGGGTGGAATCGCAGTCGCAGAAGGTAAGGTGATAGAGGCGGCCTGTCAAGAGAAAACACAACGGGGTAGTGGCCGAATGGGCCAACCATTCATTTAAGCTATTGAGCGTATTGTTTTCGCTTTGCTCAACGCAGGCTTCACGAATTCCAGGGATATGAGAAAAGTTACCGCCGCAATCTTACTGACTTTAATAGCCACTCTCACTCTTTCTTCTTGCTTCTTCGATCGTCGCGTAACGAGCGGAGCCAATCTTTCTACGGATGATCCTGCTTTCGTACAACTGAAGCAACGACCTCTAACTCTGCCAGTAATTCGCGCCGGAGATCGCTGCCCAGTCACGCGGGGCAGTCGCGAGTCTGTCCCACGCGAACCGTACATCTTTTGTACTGGGTGTTTATGGTTTGGTAGAGGGCCTGTGTATTTTGCATGGGCCTGGAGTTTTCAAGTTGGCGGCCGAGTGATAGACGCGCTCAGCACCGATGCTGAAGATGCGACGTTCAGTCTTCAGGGCGTGCCGTATGAGAGTTCTGCTTACCAGGCAAAGACACCATGGGTAAGCAAACCCGATTATGAGGGACCAATCCTGATCAGAGGCCGACGGCTCGATGGAAAGGGGACGCTTCGCTTTTACGTGGCAGGCCCAAAGCCAGAGGAGGTTTTGAAACTTAACGCGCCCAGCAGAACAGATTCAACTCACTGGTCGTTCTGGCCTTCATACATAATCTTGTCACGTCCCGGTTGCTATGGAGTACAAGTTGATACGCTGCGAGGAACGGACATCGTGATCTTCAGCGCTACGACTGGCAATTAAACGGAGCGGGTACCCGAAATGCTCTTTTTGTTGTTAGCTAAACACATAACAAATCGTCGTTGGACGCGAGCGGCGGGAGCGTGTTTCTCAACTTGATCGCTGCGGCGAAGGATGCTTTGATGCCGCCGCGTCAACTCAACCGTTATGCTTCTTACAGATATGCACCAAGTATTCCATCGGTTTGCTATCGTTCATTTGCTGATTGCTCTTTGGAGTTGCGTTGCGCTCTCTCAGTCATTGAATAAGCCGATAGCCGAAGTCCCTTTTGCCTTCGATCACACAAGCGTAATCATTCAAGTGAAAGTGAATGGTAAAGGCCCTTTCAACATGGTGCTGGACACGGGCAGCGATGTAGCCACCATCGACTTGGCCACAGCGAAGGAACTGGGTTTGAATCTCAAACCTACTGGGCAGCAAGCTACCGGCGGTGGCTCTGAAAAATCGCAACTCTTCTTGACCCATATCCCGCAAGTCGAAATCGGCGATCTTGCTTCAAAGAATATTGTTGCGGTTGCTGTGGACCTATCCAAGAGCAGCCAGGTACTAGGAAAAACCTTGCATGGAGTTTTGGGCTACGGCGTTCTGAAAAATCGCATCGTACAGTTTGATTACCCTAAGCGCATAATACGTTTCTATTCTGCTTCGCCTTATCTTAAAGTCGACGCAACCTCGAACAACGACCATCGAGTCGTTTTATCTTTCCGGCTTGGTGACGACAGCCCGATTATCGACGATGTGTATGTCAACGGTAAGAAGATCAGAGCGGTGATTGACACAGGTGGCGGCGGAACTTATTTTGCCTTGATGCCGGAGGCAATCTCATCTCTTGGCTTGGAGCAGGCAATGTCTCAGGCCGAGCCGGATAGTCGTGGAGTCGGAGTCAATGGCTTGATCACTTCTCGCAAAGGCAAAATCAACACGTTGAGAGTCGGTGCAATCAATATCGATTCGCCGACCATAATCTTTTATCCGAAAGGCGTGGGCAAGGATAATCGTCAGTACGGCGGCGCTATCGGAAATGCGTTTTTGCAGGATTTTGTTGTGACGTTTGATTACATGAACAAGACAGTCGTGCTCGAAAGACCTTAAGCTGCGAGCGAAGCATAACAAATCGGAGAATCTTTGGTTGAATTACCCGAGCCAAAGCCAAAGAAGAAAAAGAAATTGGTATGCAGATATAAGCTCACTTTACGCTTAACTCACCTATTCAACAGAGGTAATATAAACTTATGAAGAAAACTAATAGGAATAAAAAGGAGTTGTCAGTAGAACAGCGTGAAGAGCTACTCAAAGCATTGAAAGCCCGTTTTGAGAAATACATGAACCGCCATCAAGGTCTTGACTGGGCTAAAGTACAAGCAAAACTGGAAGCTGATACTGAAACACTCTGGTCACTCCACGAAATGGAAAGAACTGGCGGTGAACCGGATGTTGTCGGGTTCGATAAAGAGACAGGCGAATACATCTTTTACGATTGTTCAGCGGAAAGTCCTAAAGGCCGCAGAAGTCTTTGTTACGACGGCGAAGCGCTGGAGTCAAGGAAGGAACATAAACCAAAAAATAACGCTATTGAAATGGCATCTGCCATGGGCATTGAGCTTCTAACGGAAGAACAATTTCGGGAGCTGCAGAAACTTGGAGAATTTGATACGAAAACGTCGAGCTGGGTGAAGACACCTTCTGATATTAGAAAACTGGGCGGAGCCATCTTTTGTGATCGCCGTTACGACACTGTCTTCACATATCACAACGGTGCAGAATCTTACTATGCCGCCAGAGCGTTCCGTGGCTCGCTAAGGGTCTAAATTTGGACTTTGAATTTTTCAGCCTGGAGCTCGTATCATTGAAGACTCTAAGGTGAGGTTGGGGAAGTTTGTTCTCTCTAAGAACTGCTTTCAGATCCCTGTCGATTGGGAGATCGATAAGTTTATTTATGAATGGGACCGATAACGAATCACGAATGGTGACGGGCATCGCTTGGTATCGTCCGGAACAATGGGAACGACTGCGCGAGGTCTCAGAGGACGTAGAGAATCTTGAGGAAACGTACGAAGCGTGGTTACAAACGGCAGAACGAATAATCCGTGAAGGAATTCCCGCTGACGTAACGATTGAAAAGGTTGATCTTGACGTTGAGGAAGTGCTGGCCTGGTGTAATTTTCACGGGCTTCCGATGAATGCACAGTCGCGTTCAAGGTACGTTTCAGAAAAGATTCGCAAGAAATATGACGCGCTCTAATCGCACGCGACGAACAAATCGTTGGACGCGAAGCGGCGGGA
>QHXE01000348.1 GCA_003222835.1 Acidobacteriota bacterium
TTTAGAACCAGTTCGGGATTATCGATGGCTTCGCGAGCGATTGAACGCATCGCTTCGATAAACTGATCGAGTTCCTGTCTTCCTACTGATTCTGTCGGTTCAATCAGCATGGCTCCGGAAACAATCAAGGGAAAATAGATCGTGGGTGGATGAAAGCCGTAGTCGATCAGGCGCTTGGCGATGTCGAGCGTGTGCACGCCCTTACGCGCCTGGCGTTTGTCGGTGAAGACGACTTCGTGCATTGGCGGCGCGGCGAAGGGCTTTTCGTAATCTGAGATGAGACCGTGCGTAATGTAGCGTGCGTTGAGGACTGCGGCCTCGGTTGCTTCGCGCAAACCGTCGTAACCGTGGGTGAGAATGTAAGCGAGCGCGCGTAACATCATTCCATAGTTTCCGAAGAAGGCTTTCACGCGGCCGATGGATTGAGGGTAATCGAAATCGAGTCGTAGCATAGACTTCAGTCTGTGTTCGTCATCAGAGTCAACAGCCGGTGTAACAATGCGGGGCACTGGCAGGAACGGCTCTAGTTCCTTCGTGCAGCAGCACGGACCGGAACCTGGGCCGCCGCCACCGTGCGGCGTCGAGAAAGTCTTGTGCAGATTTAGATGAATGACGTCGACGCCCATGTCACCAGGGCGCGCGATGCCGACCAGGGCATTCATGTTTGCGCCGTCCATGTAAACCAAACCACCGGCGTCATGCACGATGCGACAAATCTCTTTGATGTTTCTCTCGAACAGGCCGAGCGTGTTGGGATTTGTCAGCATCAACCCGGCCACGTCTCCGTGCGCGCACAACTCTCGCAAGTGATCGAGATCGGTCAATCCTTCGTTTGTCGACCGGATCGTTTTGACGGTGAATCCCGAAAGATGCGCTGACGCGGGATTGGTTCCGTGGGCTGAATCCGGAATCAGCATTACGCGGCGTTTAGCTGAGGCTTCCTTGCCATCGCGCGCATCGATGAACGCGCGAATGATCAGGATGCCGGTCATTTCGCCGTGGGCGCCGGCTGCTGGTTGCAGGGAAATACCGGGCAAACCAGTGATCTCGGCGAGATGTTGCTGAAGCTCGTAAATAACTTGCAACGCGCCTTGTGATTCTGCTTCAGACGCGAGCGGATGAAGGTTCGCAAAACCGTTGATGCGGGCTACTTTCTCATTAAGCCGCGAGTTATATTTCATCGTGCAGGAGCCGAGTGGATACATGCCCTGGTCGATCGAATAATTCCACGAGGAGATGCGCGTGAAGTGCCGCACGACGTCGACTTCAGTGACTTCCGGCATACCCACAAGATCATCTTCGCGTTGAAATTGGCTCGGAATAATTTCGTCGAGCGGGATCTCATCAACGTCGAGCGGCGGCAGACTGAATCCCGCACGGCCTGGTTGCGAGCGTTCGAAGATCAACTGCTCGTTATGGCTAATGTGAGTAGTTACTTTGCTGATTGAGTGCATTTATGACCATGGATTTCACCACGGAGGACCCAGAGGCACGGAGAAATATCGCCCAGCTTCCTCTGTGAAACGAACGTTTGTGTCCTCTGTGGTGAATAAACCCTCATTGACTGGCCCCTGAAAGATTTCTGAGTCCGTCGACCAACGCATCGATCTGTTTGCGTGTGTTCGTCTCGGTTACGCAAACCAGAAAGTCGTTTGGCCGATTGGAATCAAAACGAGATAGCGCAATCCCAGCATCAATACTTTTCTCAGTTGCTAGGTTTTCGAGTAACGGCAGAGCTTCAATCGGCGCGCGCACCATAAACTCATTGAAGAACGGCACGGAGAAGGGAACCGAGAAGCCTGCGAGTTTCGCAATCTCGCGCGCCGCGTAATGAGCTTTTTGCGCACACTGACGCGCGACTTGCTGCACGCCGCGACGACCCATCGTCTCGAGATAGATGGTGACAGCCAGAGCGATTAGTCCTTCGTTCGTACAAATGTTGGACGTGGCCTTCTCGCGGCGAATGTGCTGTTCGCGCGTGGCCAGCGTCAAAACAAAACCACGCCGTCCTTGTTTGTCATAGGCCTGACCGACCAGGCGGCCAGGAATTTGTCGCGCATACTTATCGCGCGTGGCGAACAAACCAACATAGGGTCCGCCGAATGACAGCGGCACACCGAAAGATTGCCCTTCCGCCACGACGATGTCGGCCCCGCACGAACCGGGCGAACGCAAGAGCCCAAGCGACAATGCTTCTGTTATCGCGACAATCAATAGCGCGCCATTTGCGTGAGCTTTTTCGCTGAGCGCCTGCAAATCTTCGATGCAGCCGAAAAAGTTTGGCGACTGCACCACAACCGCGGCGGTTTGATCGTCGAGTGCGGCCAGGCTTTCGGTCAACGTAATGCCACTGTCTGTGCAGTAAGGCGAGTGTTTAAGTTCGATCCCCGCATGCTGGACATAAGTATGCGCGACTTCCAAATAATGCGGATGTATTGCCGATGACGCGATCACCTTCGATCGTTTGGTCACGCGTTCAGCCATCAGTACAGCTTCAGCCAGCGCCGTGGAGCCGTCGTACATCGACGCGTTGGCAATTTCCATCCCGGTCAACTGACAGACCAAAGTTTGAAATTCGAAAATTGATTGCAGCGTCCCCTGGGAAATCTCCGGTTGATAGGGCGTGTAGGCGGTGAAAAACTCAGAGCGCGAGATTAAGTGATCGACGACGGTGGGAACATAATGAGAATAAGCCCCGGCGCCTAGAAAGCTGACCCGACTTGCAGCCGTATTGCGCGCACCCACGTCGCCGAATCGTTTCAGCAGTTCGATCTCAGAAAGCGCCGCCGGAACGTTCAGACGCTTCAGCAGGCGTAAATCTTCGGGAATCGAATCGAAGAGATTTTCAATCGACGCGACGCCGATTTCTCGCAACATGTCGGCGCGCTCGTCCGGCGAGTTGGGGATGTAACGCAATGCTATTCGCTCTCTGCTTTCGTAAAATCTTCATATTCGGCCGCCGTTAAAAGGCTGTCAACTTCGCCGGAACTGCTCATCTTGATCTTGATCATCCAACCATCACCGTAAGGATCTTTATTGACCTTCTCAGGTTCGTCCGTAAGCGAATCGTTGGCTTCACCAACCTTGCCGGAGACTGGGGTGAAAATCTCCGAGACTGCTTTCACCGATTCCACTGAACCAAACGACTCGTTGGCAACGAATTCGTCGCCCGCTCTCGGCAGTTCGACATAAACCACGTCACCAAGTTGGTCCTGGGCGTGATCGGTAATTCCGATTACGGCAGTTTCGCCTTCGACGCGCACCCATTCGTGGTCTTTGCTGTAATGCAGATTTTCCGGAACGTTTGCCATAAGTTTTCCTCGAAGTCAGAACTAAGCAGAACTCAGAAACCAATTGGGATCCAGAAACTTACTACTGCTTTGGACGCTTGTAAAACGGCAGCGGCACAACCTGCGCTACAACCATTCGACCGCGCACGTCGATTTCAATCGTACGTCCTTCATTTGCTACCTCGACGGGAACGTAAGCCATGCCGATGTTCTTTTTCAAAAACGGCGCGGGGCTTCCCGATGTAACTCGACCCACGCGTTGGCCATCGATCAAAACGTCCTGGCCATCTCTCGCGATGCCGCGATCAGTTACTTCAAAACCGATCAGCTTACGAGCAATGCCTTCTTCTTTTTGCGCCAGCAATCGATCGCGGCCGATGAAGTCACCCTTGTTCAATTTAGTAATCCAGCCCAGGTTTGCTTCCAGCAGCGTCGTCGTCTCGTCAATCTCGTGGCCGTATAAGCTCATCCCTGCTTCGAGTCGCAGTGTATTGCGCGCCGCCAGACCGCAGGGCAGCACACCATCATCCGCGCCAAAGTTCCCGGCATCGAGAATTTTGTTCCAAAGCTGCTCGGCTTTGTCTGGCGAAGCATAGATTTCAAATCCATCTTCGCCGGTGTAGCCGGTGCGCGAGACGATTGCAGGCACGCCATTAACGTCGCCGTCACGAAAGTGGTAATACTTGATTTCGGAAAGCGGCAGGCGGGCCAATTTTTGCAGGATCCCGAGCGCGTCCGGGCCTTGTAAGGCAATCTGGCAATAATCGGCACTAACATTCCGCAATTCGACGCTTTCATTCTCGCGGTGCGAACATATCCAGTCCCAATCTTTGTCAGTCGTGCCGGCGTTGACCACCAGCAGCAAATGATCTTCTGCAAATCGATAGACCAGGAGGTCGTCGATTACAGTTCCTTCCGGAGTCGTCAGGGCTGAATATTGCGCTTGCCCATCTACCAGTTTCGACGCATCGTTTGATACGAGACGATTGATGAATGCGACAGCATCCGGCCCGCGCACATCAACTTCACCCATGTGCGAAACATCAAACAGTCCGGCACGCGTCCGTGTGCGCACATGTTCTTCGACGGTACCGGCAGGATATTGCACCGGCATGTCCCAGCCGCCAAACTCAACCATGCGTCCGCCCATCTTTCGATGAATGCTGTGCAGGGGTGTGCTCTTAAGTTTTAGGCCTGGTGCAGTCATGCGCGTCTCACGCCTTAACGCAAGGCTTCTAGTATTACGATCTGGCTGCGAACGAATAAAGTCGAAACCTAACATGCGACTCACAACAGGTCAAGCGTAGTGTAAAAACGCAAGCAGCAGCGATTGGAACGAGTCACTAACTGGCAACGAAAAGGGCTGCGCCGATTTCAATTAGAATGAAACCGACGCAGCCCGTTCGCTGCTCGACGAGTCAGCAGCTTCTCAGATAGTGATTTGAAACTTTCGATATAGAGTGAGAAGTTATTTCCGTGAGGACGAGACCGCAAAATTTTGGGTGGCGACGGATCGGGCGATGTCTGAGACATTAATTAAGCTTGTCCCCGAGTTGTTACTGACCGTGACCGAGGATTCCTGTGTAACGTTCAGGTACGAATCAACAGTTCGGCCGAGCCAATCGAACATTAAGGTGCGGGGCGCAGGATCGCCAAGGACTACCTTTTGTTCCGCCATATTTACCATCACAGGCGAATCTATAACGCCATCGCCGTTCGCATCGATCGCTACGCTATAGGAGTGGTTGGTAAGAATTGTGATCCGAGCCATCTGGCGCGGGTCGGTTGCATGGCGCCGAATCGAGTCGTTGCGGGCCCGTTCGAGATAGCTTGAAAATTCCTGCGCGGCTCTGTGTCGCAACGCCGCGGTCTGCGCATGGACTATCTCAGTCAACGCATAGCTGATCACGATGGACACGATGGTAGCAGCAATCAGCAGATCTAACATCGCGAAGCCTTCGTTACAGCTAATCTTCACAGCCGAGGCATGAGAAGAGTTCGTCGCCTCGATGGCTTCGCAATTAAGTGGTGCTCGAGGATGCATAACGAGAGATGACTAAAATTCGCCGATGGCCATCACACGGAGGCCGGGGGAAGCAAGCGCCCGGCGTACCCAATCGGAATCATATTTAATATCTGAGGTGCCGCTACCGTTGCTCTGAAAAGTTGGCGCGGTGAAATTGCCGCTATTTCCAAAACTGGCCACCACCATTGATCCAAGCGTAACGCCGTTGCCGCCACCTGAGCGAACTATGTGACCGGTGCCAAGCACGAGGATCAAGCCATCGAATGCCGAGCTTCCGTCAAGATTCAACGTCCCGGTTACGACGAGCAGACCGGCGCCGCCCGCCGGTGAGAGCGCCGCGTCGCCATCGACGAAAGTGAATTGGGGTTGAGATTGAGTGCCGAAAGTGGAAGGCGGGCTGGCAGTAGTGTAGTAAGAGTTTGTTGATTGGGCCACGGTCCTCAATTGATTGACCAGCGTTCGCGCCCCATCCGCCGTTTGCAGCCAACTCGGCAAAGTAGAAAGACTGACCTGTTGAAGTGCGGAAGGGCTGCCTGTTTCCTGACCCACCACTATCTGGGGGGTCACGCTAAGGTAGTCAGTCGTGCTGGTGACGCCGAATGCCGGTAGATTTTGTCCGCCTGCGTTATCGAATCCCGTGTAGGTATATTGCGAACTGCTCCCGGCCGCGAAGGTACCGATAGAACCGTCATCCGCGCTGCGCAGTGTGATCGTGGTGACAGGAGTGAAGTCGAAAGCGAATCTGCTTAATAACATCTGCATCTGCTTTTGGGCAGCGCGTGGGCCAAAGCCCGTGATCTTCGCGACCAGACGAGTCGGCTCGGGCGCCGTGACGCTGATGGGAATCGCAGTGCTTCCGTTGCTGTTGATCGGGTTCGTGCTGCGCGCATAGATCGTGCCTTGCAGGTTATTCGTATTGTTAGCGGTCGGAAACGTGACGGTTACAAAGCTCGAAGAACTCGTCAAGCTTCCCGAGAGAGTACAGCTCATGGTGTAGGTCACCGGCCACGGGGACGTTTGCGTAATCGTCAAATTAAAAGTAGTCGGATTTGGAAGCGTGCACGTGTTCGATCCGTTCGGTGCGATTGTGAAATATCCTAAGGTGCTGGCCCCGCTGGAATTGATCGTCGTGGATGCTTGAGCCGTATAGGACACGGTTACTTTGACACCGTTGCCACTGCCCCCACATTCAGTGCCGATAAAACCATGTGACGCTGCGCCGTAGCTCGGGAAGACTCCTGAGGTTGAAAATGTGATTACCCCGGAGTTGTCGGGATCACTCAAGGTAGTCTTGAACGCCATTCCTGTAATTGGCGAGTAACTAGCGCTGGGATTAACCGGATCTGGAAGAGTAACCCGATCCGTATAAGACGCGTTGTAGCTGAGCCAGTGCGAAAGTCTGGGCGCCGCAGTATCACCGGCAGAATTAGAAATTGAGGCGGTGATGGCCCGGCGAAAGTTGATCGTATTCTCGGGAGCGATGGCTCCAGTCGGGTTTGCCGCGAACAATGGATTGGGCGCGACATTGCCTTTGAGCACGGCCAGTACTGACTGTGCGCCCGCTTCCGCGGCGTAGTAAGCTTTTGTCTCGGCCGACGTGTCCGCGTTGTTTGCGAGTGACATCGCCGTGATAGTAATCAAAGCCCCTCCGGCCATGAGCAATGGAATGCTCACGAGCAACATGGTAATCAACGCCGCGCCACGCTCGGATCGGCGAACTATATTTTTATAAGCTGCGGTAGAAGTCTCTTGCATGACTGAAACCACCTCATCACATTCGTAGAAGATCGAAACTCAGTAGTTGACAAGTTCGGCGTTGCGTAAGGCGATGTCGGACACCAATTGAACGCGCGAAGGCGGTTGGTATCCCGGAGCGCCCTGACTGGAAACTGCCGGAAGCGTTACGCAGATCGACATAACTATATACTTGGCGCCGCTCAATGCCGGTACTTCATCCACCGGATTGCCGGAAGCGTCGACGACATTGCTGATGTCGCAAGCCCCGGTTGTGTAAGGTTCGGTTGTGTAAAGGACTTTGTCGGCATAGTAACGAATGTTCAGATCATCGACTCGATTAGCCAAAATCATTTCTTGTGCCGAAACGTTAACGTCCAGACGAACAATGTAGCTGTTGTTGCTGTCATGATAGAGCAGATACTTGATGTCTTCGTCGCGATCAGTGGCGGCATTGCTGCTTGTTTCGCCTGAGGCGGCGTTAAGATTCGCGCGAATCCTGATCGAGTTTCTTCCCGAGTCAGCGGCCACGATTCCATTGTCCGTTAAGGCGTAGCCGGAATTGGCGATTTCGCGGGTCATGAGATTGAGGGCGCGGCGCGCATCGGCCAGGGCGTCGGTTTTTTGGTTCTCTCGCATTCTAATGTTGAATGCGCTCGCAAGCACCAGGCTTGCCACTGCCGTGAGCATAAGGGTTATGGCAATTCCTATGATCAACTCGAGAAGCGAAAAGCCCGCTTGCGAGTGATTTGACTTTGCGGTTTGCATCGACGGAAGCCTCTGAAGTGTTTCGCGAATTTAAAAAATCAACTTCCCGCATAAGGACCGATAGAAGACGCCGCCCGCTGCGAGACGAGGATGGCCGGACTGTTGGCCCAGGCAGCGCTGTTCTGCGGAGTGACCTGAACGGTTATTACTTTCAGTGTCGCGCTTCCGCCGCAATCGGACGTGGAACAGACTGTCGTCACGACCGTGTATCGCCGCCCCGCGCTAGTGACCGTTTCAGTTGACAATAGAGTGGTAAGGCTGGTGTCGTTGAATGGAGTCCTGCGCAGACGCTCCATTCGCTGTTGAGCGACGGCCAGCGCCAGCGACTGATCATTCGAGCCGTCGTTATTTTGGATGGCATAGACAAAGAGCGACGCAGTACCAAGCGTCACTACCATCATTACTACAAGAGCTATGGAGGTTTCGAGCAGCGTGAAGCCCTGGGCGTTGGAATTGCCTTCGCGCTTACCTTCGCCGGCTGGTTGTCGATCAATTAATTCCATTCTTGGCCTCGCTTAATATCAGTTAGTTACCTTCACCAGCACGGTGTCGGTTGTGCAGGTCGACGTGAAGTTCACTGCAAAAGTTCCACGCGTGTTGTTTAGAGAGCTTACCGAAAATGTTCCCGAACTCCCGGCGCTGATACCGGCTGTGGTCGGCGATACTTGCAGATTAATAGGCGCCGAGACAGTTATCGTGCTCGAGGTGTTTGTACTGACAGTGATGTTGGCGGTGGTACTGCCGTTCTTCTTGATTGAAGTTGAAGACGGGTTGACTGACAGGGTGCAGCCGCCGGGCCCTGTGCCAGTGAGCGGAGGACCGGCAACACCGACGCCGCCGCCGACACAATCCAAGCTGTTGTCGTGAACGGCGCTGCCGGAAACAACTGTGGTCGAGGATATATCAGAGCTGGTGCTTACGGTTGCGTAGCTTGCCGTCGGCAACACATCGACATTGCTGTTTACGGTCACGTCGCCGGCGTCAGAGACGTCGACCCATGATTGCTCTCCCCTACTATTGAAGATGGCGAAGGTTATAGTGCAGCTTGAGATGCGCCCGCGCCAATTGAAGCTTACAGTTGGTAAGGGCGATCCGGGAGGAATTCCCGGGACACTCGATTCGAAAGTGAAGGTTCGTGTGGAGGGCGTACCCGTGCCGTCGAAATCCATCTTTACGTTGTAGGTATTATTACTCGTGAAAACGACACTCGATAACATATCGCTCGTGGTTGCGTGCCGACGGATAGCGTCCATCCGCGCCCTCTCTAAGTAGGTGGCTAACTGGCGTACGGAGTTTTGGAGTGAAAGTGAAGCCCTCGTTGAGCTGATCTGGAGCAGAGCAAAAGCTGAGACAATCGAGATAAGAACGAACGCGACTAATAGCTGTATCACACTGAAACCGCTCTGTTCGTCGAATGCTCGGCTCTGAGTGCGTGACCTCATTTTCAGTTTTTTTCCTGTGTGCATCGTTTCGGCTTCTTACTGCGTGACCGGTGGACGGGCAAGTAAGGGCAGCAAACGCAAGGGCAACATACGTGCCAAGTGCGCTCGCTCGCTAACTACAGGGTTTTTGGTGTTGATGCTTCGCAGCAGACTGATACGCTCGTCACCGAAAGTGACGACGAAGGGAAAGGTGTTTCACATTCTGATGTTTTCAGAACCGCCTTCGGTTAAGCGACCGGAATATTTTCCATTTTTCACTCCTCTCTCCCACTGTGAGAGGGGCAAGGGGTGAGGGTGCGAAGCATAGAGAGAAACAGGCGAGATGTTTTGTTCTCGCTAAGCCCTCATCCCGACCCTCTCCCAAGGAAGAGGGAGCCAAAACAGCAAATGAAAATGTCAAATGCCAAATGGAAAATGTTCTGGTCTTTGTCCCGCTTCTGAGACAAAAAAAGCCGAGAGTCAACACTCTCGGCTTGACAACAGGTTGGCTATGATCGGCTTTAACTCTTAATTTTGCGGCGCTTCTTCACGGCTCCGGCGACGCCCGCAAGTCCAGTACCCAGTAGCAGCATCGTCGTGGGCTCGGGGACCGCGCTGGGCGGCAGACAGTTAACTCTGCCTACATCGCTGTTCGGGTTTGACGACAACGCCTGGAATCTTACATACAGCGCCATGGCAATCTGTTGTTGCGTCATGCCACTGAAATTTCCGCTGAACGTGAATGTCGCGCTCGTCGCGCCGGCTTGCACGCCGTAACGTGGAGTTCCGCCGGCGAAGTTTCCATCATGAGTGACTAACGCGAAGGAGAGCGCAGCATTGTTAAATTGGGGAACGTTGCCGACGTTGGTACCGAAAACAAAATTTTGATTGCTCGGTTGTGAGCTAGCTGAGACCAGCGCCACGTTAGCGCCGTTCAGAGCGAAACCAAATCCCGTTACGACGCCTGCCGAAGTGTTCGTGATGCTGATGACAAGTTTATTGTTACTCAGCGAAATGATGTTCAGTGTCGCGGTAGCATTTGGGTTTGAATTGCCGACAACACTGAAAGCATCCGCGCGGGCTGCGGAAGCGCCGGCCCCGACGATGAGCGCTGCCACGACTGAAAGCAATAGTTTTTGGAACATGGAATTTGAATCCTCCACAAGGGAAACGATCGCGGCCTCATAGGCCCTTCCGCTGCTCGATTGCAGCTTGTATCGTTCTTATGAGACTGTTAATCCATCCTGTTTCTCAAAAAGCTTGGGCCATTCTAAAGATTAAAAAGATTGGGGCTGCGCCGATTTTCACAGGGAATGAAACCGAGCGCAGCCCACCGCTGCTTGAACGAGCCAGCAGCAGTCAAGACTGAACGTTGACTTAGATTATTTGTTTGAAGCCCGTCGGTTGGACGTACTGGAACAATGGCGTGCCCGGGGGCAACCGAGTTGGATCCTTGAACGTATCGTCGAATGACCAGTCGCGAATCGGCGGTTGATAGATTTCGTAATTGGGTACATACCACCACGGCCCGATCATTTGCGTCGCATGATACAGAGGAATGAAGGAACCCGTGTAGTTCCAGCGCCGACTAACCGTATACCAGTCTTCAACGAAGCGGGGAAAATTGATCATTCCGCCGTTCAGGCGAGATTCAAATCCGTTGCCCTGGTCGGGTGTTCCGGCAAGCGCCGATAAATTATTGCCGGCAATAATCGCTGTCCGAACCGAAGTTTCAGCGCCAACATTAGGCAAGTTGAGGTCCGCTAGCCGGCTCGAAATCTGATCGGGATAGGTTGCACTCGAACTGTCGAACCAGGTTTTCGACATGGGCGAGAATGCGTCGGCGACTATAGCAGTCGGAACCTGATTACCGACATAGTGATAGGTTGCGCTCGGCACGTCCAATGCCGCTGTTCCGCTCGGAGGGGCGGCGTTGATTCCCGTCGTATTGTAACTGCCCCAGATGTAGATCATGTTCTCGCTGGAAATCGTAATTCCCATTGTTGACGAGAGTTTGCCTGCCGCGCCTGAGATTTGCAGGTTCTCGCCATTGAAAAGCCGCACCGTGCGACGGAAGTAGTTACAGGCATTCGACCAGGCGGCAAC
>QHXE01000192.1 GCA_003222835.1 Acidobacteriota bacterium
CCTCCTCCGGAAAGCCTCTTGTCCAGCTTTACGATCAGAGAGTTGTAATTCGAGGAACCCACTGGCTCTGTATTTGAAAACAATGAGTTCCAAAACTGCGGAAAGGGAGTCATTAGCATCTTCACCCGGACAGTCTGCGGGACGCCTAACGGACTCGCTTTGTAACTCGCAACGAAGGCCGCAGGCAGACCCGTCAAGTTAAGGTTTCCAAAGTAGAATGGGTTCGGCACCAGTTGCTCGAGAGCCGGACAACTCGTGGTTCCCGGATTCTGGCTGACGAACTGCCGGCACGAATCCATTTGAGCCGTCGTCAAGTGGTTCATCTGCGTGCCAACGCGGAGGTCCTTGGTATTGCTCCCTACGTAAGAGACATCCAACACGATCTTGCCGACCAGCTCTCTCTGAATCCCGAACGAGGACTGTTGAATGATCGGTATCTTGCGGTTCCTTTGGTCAAAACTTTGGCCGTTACCGACACCCGATAGCAGCCCTAAAGTGTTGCCCACTGGTAGCACCACACCATTGGGATACGGAATCCCGGTGTTGAAAAATCCTGAAGGAGTGTTGCCGCCATCCGCGGGATTCCCGGTCGTGAAGGCAGTGTTCTGGGTCCAGGTTGTATTCCCACCGAGTTCTCTGGCGACCGCAGTAAACTTGCCCCAACCACCACGCAACACGGTCTTCGAATTCAGTGCCCAGGCAACGCCGAATCTTGGCTGCCAGTGATTCCATTGAGTGTCGTAAGGAGCCAGGTCTTTCCCGGAGAATCTGAACCCACCATTTATGGGCTTGACTACCGATGCGCCGTTCGGAAGGGTCGGGAAAGTGATCAGGTCATTAATGGGACTCTTCACGGTGTAATCAAATCCAGCGTTGAGTTTATCGAAGCGTTCGTGGGGAGAGAGTTCAACGTCCCAGCGCATTCCGAGGTTGAGCGTCAGGTTGCGACGCAGCTTGAAGTCGTCCTGCAGGAAGCCTCCGAAATAGTGATAGTACTCGTAAACATCGTAAGAAAAATCCACGCTCCCTCCAGTTGGATAGCCGAGCAGCAGAGCGGCGACTCCGGCCCCATCGTTGTTGGCGCCCGATGTTTGGGTGCCCGGGTTCTGACGGGTGAAGTCCGGATTGAAAGCGAAACTCCCATTAGGATTGCCGAGAATGAAACCAGGGATTGCGTGAAACCGCATTCCCTGCGCGCCGAAGTGGAGACTGTGGCGGCCCATTGTTTTGCTGAATGATGGCGACACTTCGTACGTCTCGTACATCAGCGCCTCTACGGATTGGTTTACAGAGTTTCCGATTATCTGGTCATAACCGCTCACGGAAATCGACGGCGCCCAATTCCTGCTGACGGTGTTGATTATCCCCTGCCGCACAGGCATGGTCAGGCCCAGGTCCTGATCGGTCAGCGTCTCCAGGCCTCCAGCCACGGCGCCATTCGCGGTGGTCTTGTAGGTGCGATTGTACGAGACTCGAAGATCGCCGAAGAGTGTCGAACTAAAGGTCCGGGTAACATCGAGAATCGCTGTCTTATTCGAGCGAAAATTAATATCGCCCCTCATGGCTGGTCCCGGGAAGCCGTTATTGCTGCGGAACTCTGTACCGGACCACCAGGCATACATACCGTAAAAGCGCGTCTTCTGGCTGAAGTTGTGATCGATGCGGATGAGGGGCTGGTTGTATCGGTAGCGTCCGGGGTTGGTCGCAGTAAAGTTGTTGAACTCTCCGGCGCCGCCTCTGTTCGCCAAGGGATACAAATTCAGAATCTTTAATCCGATTGGGCTGATCCGATTGGGCGGGATCACATCCAACACTCCGTTATAGGAGAATCTGTTGCGCGTCTTGCAGGTGTTGTCGGCATTCTTTGTCGCGCAGCTCAGAGGATCGTAGATTCCGCCTCTGGGTGAAGCGCCGGTGGGGTTATAGCAGCCAGTTGTCACAGACCCGCCGCAGAGGGGTAGTTGGCTGCTAAAGAACTGCCGAAAGTCTACCGCGCCGTCGGCTCGCGGACGCACGTCGACCGCCGGAGTGGTACTAACGAAACCGTTCGGCAAAATCTCTCGCCACCCTTCAAAGCTAAGGAAGAAGAAAGTGTTCTTACCTATCTTGGGAATCGGCCCGCCAAACGTACCACCGAACTGATGCTGGTTATGGCGTTGTCGCGGAGTGTTGCTCGCGTTGAGTTGGAAGGTATTGGCGTCCAGGACATCGTTGCGCCAGAAATCGAATGCGGTGCCGTGAAAGTCTTTGGTGCCGTTCTTTATGATGGTGTTGATGGTGCCGCCACCCGCGCGCCCGTACTGCGCGTCGTAGGTATTGGTCATGATCTTAAATTCATGAACAGCGTCAACATTAGGGGCAATTTCCCACTGGCCGGTGTTCGTGCTGGTTTGTTGCGTGATCGGCGCGCCATTCAGCGTGAACTGGTTGTAGAGGCCTGACACTCCGTTTATCGAGTACTGATTCGTCTCATCCCAACCACGCGTACCAGAGAAACCGCCCGGGCCGAAAGTGCTTTGAGTGAACTTCACCCCCGGCGTCAGATCCAGCAGGGTATAAATCTGCCGCCCATTCAGCGGCAGATTTTGCACCCTCTCCGGATCGATGACTGTGCCACCGGAAGCATCGGCGGTGTTTATTAACGCAGTTTCCGCCTGAATGGTCACAGTCTCAGAGATCGAGCCCACCTCCACAGCAACATTGAGATTAACTTTTCCGGCTACGTCCACGGTCACGGCGGTGCGTAAAGCCTTCTTGAATCCAGCCGCTTCTACCAGAACGGTGTAAAGACCTGGTTGCAGATAGGGAATCGAAAAGTCTCCACCGCTATTAGTCTGAGCTGTGTACTTCTGTTGAGTACCTTCTCTGACTGCGGTAACAGTAGCGTTAGGGACCACCGCGCCTTGCGGATCGGTCACTTGCCCAATGATTAAGCCGCGACCTTCCTGGGCGTGGCCGATCGCTGCGCACAACACGCTGACCAACACCACACCCAAGCTCTTCGAGATCGAGATTTGTCTTGTTCTACTCATGGCGCCTCCTAAGGTACGGGAACGGAACCGGATGGAAATTAGGCTGCCTGAACCAACACGGAATCAAATATTCACGGAATG
>QHXE01000193.1 GCA_003222835.1 Acidobacteriota bacterium
CAGGCGTGCTGTTGTTCGCCGCGCGGATGGTCATGATAAGGGGTTCCGCGATGGAGATTCCTTGGACGGAAGATTTGATCGGGATAACTGCTGATTTTTGCAGCGGAACGGGATGAATTACACTCTGCGTAGCCATGTCAGCCTCCATTTAGGTTGATTTGGTCAGGGGCGCGTCGGTGCTTCGAACACCTACGCGTCCCGCTTTCTACCTACCTCTTTGGCTTCGGCTTGCGGCCTCGGCCCTTGCGGTAAATTTCCTCCTTGGCCCTTTGTAACCTGGCAACATCTGCTTCAGTCCAAAGCCTCAGTCCTACGCTTCCGCGAAGCGATGGCCGCGGAGCCTTGATCTTGCCTGATGCAATCCAACGCTGAAGTGTAATCCGCGTGATCCCGACTGCCTTTGCTGCTTCAGCGGTGGTGTGCGTTCGACTCACGGTTACATGTGTATCATATTTTTCTTGACCTGTCAAGCCCAATGCGAAAGAATTTTGGCTTGGTATGCTCGCAACAAATTCCTGATGCCAAACGTAGACGAAGCCGCATGATGAGGCTGCCGCTCATCCTTCTCCCGTAAGCAGCCACTCGATGGACCTCCCAAATTGACGACTGACTGCGAGCAAGACTTCAGCTCCGATTTCTCTCTGGCCGTGCTCGATGGTTGACAAATAACCCTGACTGACTCCGATCCGATGCGCCAAATCTGCCTGAGTCAAGTCAAACCCTCTGAGTTCCCTAATTCTCCGCCCAACCGTCTTCCAATCCACGGAGACTGCCTTAGACGATGCTTTTTTTCTTGACATCGTATATCTATAGAGATAAAATATTTCTATGGATATAAGCCACAGACTTGCATTTGCGCCACTCCGAACATGTCGGCCACTCCCTTTTACATTGCTAGGGCTGCCCAAGGCAACGGAAGAAAAGGATTCGATCTCTCTGCAGAATTGCGGGGCCGTCACGGTGGTGCGCAAAAAGGAGAGCTCATGAAGAGGAATGTAGTCAGTTTTCGCTCCAACGCAAATCTGGCGCGTCGATTGTGGGGCGAACCATCGAGAACTGCACTCCGCACCCTTCGAGATTTGACTCTTAGGTATTCACTTTCAGTGGCAGCCGGTGACCTTCAATTCTTGGACGGTAAGTGGTACGTCACGCACTCAGGGCTCCTGCATTTAGCCTTCCGGAAGGGCTGCTGCGGAATCAAGCCAGTCCTCCAAGAACGCCTGTCCGATGTCGGATCCTGTCGTTGGGTTTTCAAGGCAACGGTGTACAAGTCCCGTGGGTCCAAAGGGTTTGTCGGCTACGGCGACGCTAACCCTACGAATACGTCTCCCCTAGTCCGTGGCGCCGAGATGCGCGTGGCGGAGACTCGAGCTGTCAACCGCGCCCTTCGTAAGGCCTACGGCATCGGACTCTGCTCAGTCGAAGAGTTGGGATGGCTTACTGGTTCTCCCGGGTCCACGAAGGAAGAGAATCAGTCTGCAAAGTCGCCGCACCAGAATGGCTCGAGTAACGGGCAACCAAGGCTGCGAGACCGGCTGTGCGTCCTCATCCGGCAGTACAGCCTCGACCCCACATTAGTCAAAGCATACGCGGCCGACTTCTGCGGCACACCCACCCTTAAGGAAGCAAATCGAGAACTGGTCGAATCGTTTATCTCTCACTTGGCGACATCCGCACGGGAAAACAGGGACGCACTGATCTGCAAACTCAATTCCTACTCGCAACCCATGGAGGTGAAATCATGAAGCGACAAATTCCTGGCCTTCATCTGAATCAACGGGGAGTGGAAACCAGGCTTGAAGGTTTGTTCCTTGTTCGCGTGGAGCGAGCACGGTACCGGTGGCATCCGCAAAAGCCGTTTGTAGAATTCCAATTCGCTATTCTGGAACCCGAATGTTTCAAAGCTCGTTCTTTTTTTGGCCGGCTCTACTGTACGGAGAGAGCACTTTGGAAGCTGAACTGGCTTCTCCAAGATTTTGGCTACGACGCGCAGCTTCTCAAGGATGACCGCGTCGACGAAAAAGCCCTCCTCAATCTGCGCGGAGTCGTTCGGACCTCCTACACGATCCTGAACGGCCGCTGCTATCAAAACCTTGAAGCCTTCGCCCCCGAGGCAGATTGGGAGGCTCTCGACTGCAGTTCCTTAGCTCAAAGCGACGAGCAAAGAGGCACCAATGGTCTATAGCTACACGCAGATTAGCCGATATCTGCGCTGCCCGCGCAGCTATCGGTATCGTTACATGGACGGCTGGCAGGAAAAAGAAACTCGCGCGGCCTTGGCTTTCGGCCGCTGTTTTGAGATTGCTTTGGGAGCTTACTTCCGCGAAGAGGACTGTGGAGCGACGCTCTTTCGCGAATGGGGGGCTTATCGCGACACAGCTTTCGATTACAAGAAGGGAGAGACCTGGGATCGCCTGCTACACCAGGGAATCCATTTGCTCGAAAGATTCGCACAGGATGACCGCGTCCGCATTCACGATCCCCAACAGAGTCTGCAAGTAAAGAAACTCAAGAGTCTCACGGGTGGCAGCGAGTTTGTTTCCTACTTAGACGCAATCGGCGAAGTTGACGGCGTACGCTGCTTCATCGACTGGAAGACGACAACCAGCCGATACCCGGAAGCGCCGGCGGGCCTGCTTTCGCTCGATCCTCAACTCATCTGCTATTCCTGGATCACCGAGATTTCGGAAGCAGCGCTGGTTGTCTTTGTGCGGAAGCATGCTCCTGAAGTGCAGTACTTGAGGGCGAAGATTTCCGACGAGCAGCGTCAGGAATTTGGTCGATTAGTAGAAACAACAATAAACCAGATTGAGGCCGGGCACTTCAATCCACACAGCGGCATTCGGTTTCCTCGGAACGGATGCATGAGCTGCCCGCATCTGGGACTCTGCCTCGGCAACGAGCAGCTGGTAGCGGCCAACCTCATCCGAAAAGCGGGGGCGAGCGACCTTGATTGGCTTGACGAGCTTATGGATTAAAGGACGACCGATGGCGTCGCCAAAGCTCAATCGTCGGCGAGCCTTGTTCGTGCTGGGCAAGATCGATGAGATTCTGGCGTGGGAGAAAACCAAGGAGCAGGAACGATACGTTCGGTATGTGGATCTCGGGCGTTATCTATGCGAGGTTCGGATCGGGCAGTATTGGCGGTTGGAGCGACTGAAGTCGTTCGACGAGTTCTTGGAGCGACGCTTTCCTGAATCCCGCCGGAAGGCATACTACATTATGACCATTCATGAACACCTGACGCGGATATCGAAGCGCGATCTCCAGCAGATCGGATGGACCAAAGCGAGAGAGCTCGTAAGAGTGGCGCGAGCGGACGGTCAGAGCTTCGATTGTGCACCCTGGGTGCACAAGGCCAGGGAGCTGCCTAGAGAAGAATTTCAGCGCGCGGTCGAGCGAC
>QHXE01000194.1 GCA_003222835.1 Acidobacteriota bacterium
TGGATCGCCCCCATTCTCTTCAACCGGCGCCAGACCGCGACGCGCTCGGTGTTGCGGTTGGTCGGCAGGCTATAGAGAAGCAGGAGCCACGAGGTCGCCTTCATCACATCGCACGCTGTGCAATGAAATACGTATTGCAAATAGTATTTGCGCTTACATCCGAGCGATGTTTCGTACGCGAAACAAACTATAACACAACAATCAACCCAGGAGGTTTAAGAAGGAAACAATGAAAAAAACAATCGCAGCAATATCAATTGCCATAATCGGCAGTTTGGCCTGTCCGGTTTTTCTGACGGCCGCAGAGGAGAAAGAGGAAACCGTCAAAATGTCCGATCTTCCTGCCGCGGTGCAGACGACGATCAAAGACAAAGCCGGGAGTAACGAGATCGTGAAGATCGAGAAGAAGACAGAAGAGGGCAAAACCGTTTACGAAGCAGTGGTGAACAAGAACGGCAAGGAATGGAGCATCGAAGTTGATGCAAACGGCAAGTTCCTGAAGCAGTACAAGGAGAGCGAGGAAAAGGGAGAGAAGGGCGAGAAGTACTAACCAGCGCGAGGGGGATCGGCCGCTCCGTCGGGCGATGTTAAATAGATGCGGCTTCGTCGCCATTATTTAGCATCGAGCAAGGGACTGCTCGATCCACCTTAAAATTTTAAAAATGAAAAAGCTTTTTATCTCGGCGGCGATTTTTGCCGCGATGAGCATCAGCGCGCTGGCCGCGCTCGATACCGCGAAGATCGACTATCTGACCGGTCTCAAAGGGAAGCTGAATGAGAAGGAAGGCGTTTACAAAGTCACCTTCCCGCGCGACGACGTGAAAGTTAGGATCAGTGGCTCGGCGATGCCGCCATTCATGGGACTCGGCACCTGGGCGGCGTTCACTGAAACAAAAAATGGCGCGATGGTGATGGGCGACACGGTCTTGTTTGAAGATGAAGTGAATCCAGTGATGTCGATCGCGCTCGACAATGGTCTCAGCGTGACCGCGCTGCATAACCACTTTTTCTTCGACGAGCCAAAGGTTTACTTCATGCACATCGAAGGCGAGGGCAGCGTTGATAAATTGGCCGGCGCCATAAGGAAAATATACGATACAATCAAAACGATCCGCGGTCCGAACGCAAAACCGGCGAACACATTTGAGGAAGGAGTGCTGGGACAGGGATCGTTGCCGGAAAAGAATTCGATCAACGCCGCTCCTCTTAACGAGATATTCGGAATGCAGGGCGAATCGAAGGACGGCATGGTCAAATTCACGATCGGACGCCCAGCAAAAATGCACGGCGTCAAGATCGACAAGGAGATGGGCGTGAACACCTGGGCGGCCTTCGCGGGCAGCGACGACAACGCGGTTGTCGATGGAGACTACGCCGTTACCGAAGATGAACTCCAACCGGCGCTCAAAGCCCTTCGGGTCGGAGGAATTAATATCGTGGCAATCCATTCGCACATGACGCACGAAAATCCGCGCATCCTGTTTCTGCATTACTGGGGCAGAGGTTCATCCAAAAAATTAGCGCAAGCAGTCAAAGGCGCGCTGCTGGTGACTGGATTGTCAGGTGTCACCATGCCGTTGGTGCACTGAAGCCGTGGGGACACGCTGAAAGCGTCAAATGAAAACCTTATTTCTTGCATCACTGGCTTTCACTGCGATTGCGGCGTCATCATCGGCCGACACCGTGACCTTTGATAATTTTAAAACGGGAGCAACACCTCCCGGATGGACGGCGACGCAAACTGGCAGCGGCTCTGCGAAATGGTCTGTGGAGAAGGACGATTCGGCGCCGAGCAAGCCGAACGTGTTAAAGCAATCCGGCCAGGCGACGTTCCCCGTCTGCATCAAGAACGACACCAACCTGAAGGACGGTTTCGTTGAAGTGAAGTTCAAGCCGGTTGCAGGGAAGGAAGATCAAGCCGGCGGCGTCATCTGGCGCGTGCAAGACGCGAACAATTACTACATCTCGCGCGCGAACGCGCTCGAGGACAACGTGACGATTTATCACACGATCAACGGCAAGCGCGTGGCGTTCAAAAGCATCAACACGAAGGTGACTTCCGGCGTCTGGCACACGCTCCGCGTGGACTTCGCAGGCAACAAGTTCACCGTCACGTTTGACGGCAACAAAGTAATCGATGCCACTGATGAGAGCTTCGCCAACGCTGGCAAAGTTGGCGTGTGGACGAAAGCCGACAGCGTGACGGAGTTTGACAATTTCACTTACGGAGCCAAGTGAAACGTTTAGCCCTTGTTATCGTCATCGCAGTCGTCTGCCATTCTCTCGCCGCCGCGGAATCAGGTGACGCGAGCCTTCAATTAAAACAGACAATCGCGCTGCCTGGGGTGGAAGGACGCATAGACCACTTCGCGCTGGATGCTGCGGGTGACAGATTGTTCGTCTGCGCGTTGGGCAATAATACCGTCGAAGTCCTCGACTTACGCAAAGGGCAACGAATTCATTCCATCACGGGCCTCGGCGCGCCTCAAGGAATCGCCTACATCCCTGAACCGGATCGTCTCTTTGTTGCCAATGACAAAGGCGGCGTTTGCAAAATCTACGACGCGAAATCATTTCAGCTCGTCGGAGAAATAAATTTCAAAGACGACGCCGACAATGTCCGGTACGACGATGTATCGAAGCGGATTTACGTGGGCTTTGGCACTGGAGGAATCGGAATCATCAGCGCGTCAGAGGGCAAAATCATTGGAGCAATAAAACTCCCAGAGCATCCGGGATCGTTCGAGCTGGAAAAACAGGGGCATTGTATTTTCGTGAATGTCCCCAACGCGCGGCAAGTGGCGGTGATTGATCGTGAAAAAAGCGAACTGATTACAACTTGGAAAACCGAC
>QHXE01000195.1 GCA_003222835.1 Acidobacteriota bacterium
ATCTCGATCCAGTCCGGACCGCGCCGACCTGTAGTGACGGCTTTCTCCAAAGCCTTTCCATTTTCGACCAGAATGACTTTCTCAATTCCGGCAAACGTTACGATCGCGTTGCTGGGAACCGTGACCGCCGTGCTTGATTGATTAGTAATCACCTCGGCTTTAACGAAAGCGCCCGGACGCAGGCGTCCGTTATTGCGCACGTCTGCTTCGACGGCCAGCACGCGATTCTGTTCGCTGATCGTCGGACTCAGACGCTTGACGTAGCCGAGATAGGATTCTGTGTCGCCCTCGACTGTGACGCGCACGCTTTGGCCGTTGCGCACATTATGCGACTCGCGTTCGGGAACTTCGACGCGCAGACGCAGAGGATCGATGCGCACCACATCAACCACCGGAGCGCCCGCCGCTAGATACTCGCCCACGCTGGCCTTTTTCTCTTGCACGACTCCTTCCATCGGCGCGTAGACAAACGTGTCGGCAAGCTGTTGTTTCGCCAAGGCTACCTCCGAACGCCTCTGCGCGAGCACTCCCTGACGATTTCGAATCTCTTCCAGCCCATCCTGATAACGGCTGAGCGCAACTTTGTATTCCGCGTCCACACTTTCAAATTCAGCACGTGGAGTTACTCCCTGCTGGACCAGCTTCGCTGCTCGATCGCGCTTGAGTTTAGCGTCATCCAGAACAGCTTTCGCCTGCCGCACGGTCCCCGTCTCTTCGCTGGTAACTCGATCGTCCGCGCCGTCAGGTGATAAGCCAAGACGCGCCCGGGCTTGCGCCAACGAGGCCTCGGCTTGTTCGACGCGCAGCTTGTAATCCTGCTGTTCCAGTTGCGCGATGACCTGACCTTTATGAACCACGCTGCCGAGATCAACCGAAATCGTCTGCAAACGGCCCGGCACTTTCACGCTGATCGTCGTGTGATCGTAGGCTGCAAGCGTGCCGTTGACGGTCACGGTTTCACCGACCGGCATCTCGATAACCTTGGCGGTCTTCACTTGTCTCGCCGCAGATTTGCTGTCCGGGCTGGCCGCCTTCCCTGAGGAGGGATAGTCGCTCTTGCAAGCTGACAAAATGCCGGCGATCAGCAAGAGCAAACCAAGGACAATCGAATTTGCGTAAGGCTTAAGTTGGGATGAAGCGGTTACAGAAAACATGTACGATTTATAAGGCGACCCGGAAGTAAGTTTAGCATGTAAGACGGCTCGAAGCTGTATGCGGTTACGAACCATGTTGGGAACTGCGACAATATCGACCGCGACAAAAGTGCTTGCGTCTGACGTTGCGTCAGGCTTTAGGATCAACTCGGTTTAGAGATGGGCGATGAAAGACGCTGAAGACAAACTGTTCCAGGCCCATGAATTCGGTGAACTTACCGGCGTAACCGTGCGCACCTTGCATCACTACGATCGATTGGGTCTGTTGAAGCCCAGCCGCTATTCGCGGGCGGGTTATCGGCTCTATCGCGAAAGCGACGTGGCCCGCCTGGAACAAATCGTGGCATTGAAGTTCATCGGCTTCTCCCTAAAAGAAATCAAGAACATTCTCAGCCGGAATTCAATCGATTTGGCAACGGCGCTTCGCCAACAGCGGGAAGCGCTAACGGAGAAAACCAACCGATTAGAACTTGCCATCCAGGCAATCGAGCGCGCCGAGTACGTGATTGGTACAAGCCGCGAGCCGGGCTGGGAAATGTTCGTCAAAATAATCGAGGTGATTAATATGCAACACGACATGAGCTGGACTAAGAAGTACTATTCCGAGGAAGCACAGCGAGAAATCGAGACGCGTGCCGTCACCATTCCGCGAGAAGTAATCGAACAAACTCAACGCGACTGGGCGATCTTGATCAAGGAGGTAGACGCGGCTGTTTCTTCCGGTGTCGATCCGGCGAGTGAGCAGGCGCAGGGGCTCGCAGCCCGTTGGTTCGTATTACTCAAAGGGTTCACCGGCGGCAATCCAGAGATACAGCAAGGTCTTAACAAGATGTACGCTGACCGAGCAAACTGGCCGGCCTCGATGCCAAGACCTTTCAGCGATGAGGTTCAGGGTTTCATTATCGAAGCGATGAAGTATCGAAAACGATAGTGCCTGAAATTCGTTTAGAGGCGGGCTACTCGGCAACGCGCAGCGACCCGAAAACAAGCTGGCGGGCGGTAGCCCGCCTCTAAACGTTTCGCGATTATTGAGAAACAATCGGCGACTGCTTTTCCCAATTGCCCTGAAACACAAAACTGCCGATCGGTTTTCTGGTACGCGGGCCTAGTTCCTGTTCTCTAAAAGTGTCGGGTAATACATCGACCTCGGCAGCGTAGCCCAGCGCGATCGCGGCGACTGGTTCAAACCCCTCGGGCACGCCATAAATCTCTCGCACTTTCTCCGGAGAGAATCCCGCCATCTGATGCACGCACAAACCTAACGCCGTCGCTTCGACAAGCATGTTTCCCATAGCCAGGCCAACATCGTGAAAAGCATGGCGATTCGGTTTACCGGTCTTTTCGAATTTCAGCTTGGCTATCGAAACCATCAGTACCGGCGCCAGGCGCGCCCACTGTTGATTCTTCTCCACGAGGCAACTGAGCAGGCGTGCGTGCTCTTCCAGTTTTTCTTTAGTGGCGACGATGAAAAACCAGGGCTGCTCGTTGAAAGAAGAGGGGGCCCAACGCGCCGCTTCAAATAAGCTTCTCAATTTCTCTGATTCGACCATTCGATCCGCGAAAGCCCTTGGACTCCAACGGCGCTTTAAGATTTCTTGGATTGGATGATCTGTTTGAGCAGGCTTTTCCATTTGCTTAGCTCCCGAAGGATCATTGCCACAAAGGCACAGAGCCACGGAGAAAAATAAAGCAGAAAGGAGTGCTTCCCATTTCGATTCGATGTTTTCTCCGTGTCTCTGTGCCTCAACCGCCAAAGCTCTTGCGAAAAAGATATGACATCTTGATGAAGAAGGTGCGCCCGTTGCGACGGAAGCCGGGTTCGAGTTGGCCGGTAAAAGGATTAAAACCGTTGCGGTTTATATCGTCATTGTAACCCGCATAGAACGCCGTTCCCGGACTCGGCGTGTAGCCAAAGAGGAACTGGCCGCGCACGTTCGAAGCCAGCGTATCAAAGTCAACTCGCGCCCGGATAAAGATGAATCGCGTGAACTGATACGTCGAGCGAAACGAGAAAATGTTTTCATCAAAAGCCAGCAGTCCCGTATCGTTTCGTCTCAGCCGGCTCTTGGTATAGTCCATTGACGCCCGCCAGGCGTTCGTTGGTCGATACGAAATCCCGGCATTGATGTCCAACGCGCGGAAATCTTGATCCGCCGCCGAAATCAAAATCAAAACTGTTCCAGCCAGTGCCGAAGAAGACGTAACCGGAATATTGTTTTGAAGGATTGGTTTCGATTCCGCCAAAGAGCCCGTGTTGATACGTCGATCTTTCAGGTCCACCAAAAAATGCACCAGTGTGCGTTGCCGTTCTCCTGGCGCCAAACTCCTGCTCAAAGATTCGTTCGTAACCAAAATTCGCGCCCGCCTCGATAAATGTGTTGTGCTGAAATTGAAGACCGAGGTGCGGCTCCGTCGACCAATTTTGCATGCGACCTTGCCAATCAAAGTTAGTCGAGGCGCCG
>QHXE01000196.1 GCA_003222835.1 Acidobacteriota bacterium
TCTTTATCGGCATCGCCGGTTTTTATCTTTGGGGTTTAGGCTCGGTACCTTTCGTTGGACCGGATGAACCTCGGTACGCTCAAGTCGCGCGCGAAATGTTGGCGCACCGCGAATTGATCACTCCGGTGCTGGGTGGCTTTCCCTGGTTCCAGAAACCGGTGCTGCTCTATTGGATCCTGATGGCAAGTTATAGCGTACTTGGAATCAGCGAATACGCGGCGCGCCTGGGACCGGCGATTTGTGGACTGCTGATCGGAGCGGTTGTCTATTGGATCGGATCCAGCATAGAAACTGCCCGCCGTACCCGCGACGCTTCGTCTAAAGAATCTGAAACACAGCGTGAAGGATTGGGTCGCTTCAGCGCTTTGATTTGGCTCTCCAGTGCGGGCCCGTTAGTGTTTTCGCGCGGCGTGAACTTTGACATCTTGTTGACGCTGGCGTTGACTGGCGCCTTCGCTTGCTTTTTCGTTTGGCATGTTCGTTATGGAATTCCGACCAACCGCAAGGGAATCAATCCCGCATCTCCGGCTCTGAAATACGTCCTCGTTGGCTTCTACTTTTTCGTTGGTCTATCGTTGCTGGCCAAGGGTCTAATCGGACTCATCATCGCGCCCGGTGTGATTATTTCTTATTTTTTGATTCGTCGCGAATGGCCTTCGAAGAAATTCCTTACGAGTCTCCTCTGGGGGATTCCCCTTACACTCGCGGTGGCGGCCATCTGGTATGGTCCGATGATCAATCGGCACGGCTTGATATTCGTCAATGAATTTATTGTTCAGCAACACTTCCAGCGTTTTCTCAGCAACCAATATCATCACCCGCAGGCTTTCTATTTCTATATACCGGTGCTGGCGGGGTTGGCACTGCCCTGGACGATCTTTCTCGTGGCGGCCTTCGTATCTTCGCGTCGTTGGCATTGGCGTGGGGCGAGCGCGGTCGATCGTCTACGCGTGTTCGGTTTCGTTTGGATCCTGGCGCCGGTGGTCTTCTTTTCGATTTCGCAATCAAAGCTGCCGGCCTACATTTTGCCGGTGTTACCCGCTGTCGCTCTGCTCGTTGGCGAACGCGTGACGTGCTTCCTCCGAGCGCAACGCGGGCAGCGCGTGCTGAGGTTGACCGGCGCGCTCTTGCTCCTGGTAGTCGCAATCGGCGGCGTCTCTTTGCATCGCCATTACGGTTTAAGTGTCGCCGTTATTGCAATAGCGGTGGCGCCGCTGGTCGCAGTTGCTCTGATTGCGCTGGCGCGCCCGCAAATGGGCCCGGCTCTCTATGTATTGATTGCAGTTGCGATGTTCGTTACCTCCGCCTTCAGTCTGAAGGCCATTGCGCCCGCAATCGCGCGGGGCCAATCGGTGCGCGACCTTTTGGCCGCGGCTTCATCGCGAGGCTACGACACTGCTCCTTTGGTCCAACTTCATAACGTCGATCGCACGGCTGAATTCTATGGCGCGAGCCAGTTGATGCGCGGGGGCGACCGAGAACCGATGAAATTAGAAGGTGCAGGGCAAGTTGCCGCCGTCGCACAATATAGGGGCGGATTGATTCTTTGCCTGGTTCCGATTGAGTTCGAGTCGCAGTTAACGACTTATCGAAGGGTGCACACCGAAGTAATCGGGAACAACGGCCGCACGTCGCTGGTAGTCGTCAGGGTGCCGTAGTGGATTAGAAAGATTGGGCGTAAACCAAAGCGAGAAAGGTTTGAATGAATTCAGGCGGTTCATTTTTCTCCAATTGATTTGAACGCACGATGGCATTCTTGACCGCAACGCGGTTACGCCCTCCAGCCCAGGGTTGGACGCTTCGGCCTACCCTGGGACGTTCGAAAATACCATTCAACCGCAAAGCGGTTACGCCATTTCCTCGACGAATCAAAGCGGCCGCAACCGGCTTGCGGTTGGGCATTCTCCGAACCGCGTTAACCTAGGGTAGTCGAAGCGGCAACCCTGGCCTGAAGGGCGCAACCGCGTTGCGGTTCGCCCTTACGAAACGGCCAACTCGTCTCAGACTTGACTCAAATGCATTCGAATTAGGTTGGAAGTTTCAACTGCTCAAATCACTGGCCGCTGTCGATTTTGCTGCTTCCCGCTCCTCTTCGTTGTCTGCTAACTCAGCCACCAATAGCAGCGGCGCCTCAACTGCGGCAGCAACAGCCGTGATTTCTTCCGCTCCAGGCGGTAAATCCTG
>QHXE01000197.1 GCA_003222835.1 Acidobacteriota bacterium
GAATTGATCGCCGCGAATATGTCTGTCGAAGAGATTCGCGACTTCATCGAAGCCGACTCACTCGGCTACCTTTCGTTGGATGGTATGTTGGCAGCGACCGGCCTCAGCCCGGATGAATCCTGCGTCGCTTGCTGGAATGAACGATACCCGACGCGCATTACCAGCGAAGCGGAGACGATGCATGCGCGCGATCAAGCCGCGGCGCCAACGCGGGTTGCGGTGGAAATTTAGCGGAAGCTGTCGGCTACCTCATCACGAACTGAGAATTCTGAGAACGCCTATTGTTATCGTTCGTAGGCCGCTGCACGCCGAGGACGCTCTGCACGATCTGAAGTTTGGCGCTGAGACGCGGTTCGGGCAATTGGAATTTGTCCGCGGTCATCCGCGCCTGATCAAAATCGACCTTGGCCAATGAAGCCAGCTCCTGTCCGAAGCGCGATACCATTCCGACCAGATCGTTGTCGCTGCGCAGAGACAATTCGCCCTCTTTGAAGATCTCTATTTCAAATCCGTTCAGCACCTGCGCCGCCGACAGCAACTCGTTGAGTTGCGCAATTCCCGGCTCGAGTACTTCAAAGCTGCGTTTCGAATCGACTGCCGAAAATGCGTCCGCGACTTTCAATTGATCCTCGAACTGTTTGTAGTTCGTGACGCGCTTGTTGACCAGATTGCGCGCTTCGTCGAGGAAGCGCAGCGCCAGCTTCGGATTGTCTTTCTGGGTCGCAGTGGAGAGATCGATTAAGTACTTCACGCGATCCGAATCAGATGGCAGAGCGGCGAGCTTCTGTTTGATCTCATCGAGTTTTGCCGCCGACGCGGTGGTCGTCAGACGCTTGAAATCCACCGCCTGCATGATCGAATTGCGCGTCGATTCATCCAGATGATCGTTGGCGATTTGCAGCGCGCGATCCGGGTTGCCTTCATCGACAGCCTTTTGCGCGGCCTGTTGATAGAGGCGCGATTGCATCTGTGGCGGCGCGGTCTTCGCCGCTGCTTCCAGACTGTCGCTGGTACCCTGCTGCATTGCGGTGCGCATCTGATTTCCATATGTCATGCTGGCGTTGTTTCCCATGCCCAAGTCGGTCATCTTCTGACGCACCGTCTGTGACCGCTCGGGCAGATACTGATCTATCTGGGTTAACACCGCTGCCAGGCCGAAAAGCAAAGTACGCGCGTTGTTTTGTCGATTCTGAGCGTCGTCAGTCGTCGTTTGTTTATTAGACGGCGGCCGAAAGCGGCCACCAGGACCAGCGCCGCGGTTGTTGTTGCCGGGCCCGAGCGACGTGGCATTGAGCGCCGCGGTAATCGCATTGTCGAGAAGATCGTGATATGCAGACTCGCTCAAAACCTGAGTCGAATTGTTTCGAGCATTCGTCGTATTTGCTTGAGTCGTTTGATTGCTTGCTGTCCCGGTCACCCGCGGTCCGGGCAACAGCAAGTTAAGCGCGACGCTTGCCGCTTCTCGCGTCGTTAGCAGGTTCTCCGATCCCAGACGGCCCAGGGCCTTCTCCGATAGTTTCTTGAAAGCTTCTTCATCTTTCGACTGCAATTGCGCGAGCACTCGGTTCAGCGCCGTTGGATATTCACCTTTATCGAGGGCCTCAGAGGCTTTCTGATAAGCCACCTTTGGATCGGTGGCCGCGATTGTCGCCAGCAGGTTCTGTTCGAGATTGCCTTGTGGATCAAAACCAACTCTTCTGCCGCCACCCGCGTTGGTCGTATTCGTTTGCGGTTGCGTCGAGCGCAACAGTTGATAACCAAGCTCCGCATCGTGGCGACCCGCGGTGAGCACCAAGTCCTGACGCAACTGATTCAACGTCTGCATCTCGTCGCGGTCGGTACGGTCCCCTTCCAGAATCATCTGCGAGAGCATCGCGCCGGCGTCGGACAGCAAGCCGCGCGCACGCGTTGCGCTGCGATCCCAGAGCATGTCGCCGGCGGCAATCTGGACGCGAATGCGATTCTCCGGCAGCTTCAGCGCCCCGGCCTCGCTCACCACCTGTTCAAGCAGCACGGCCGCTTTCTTTTCCAGCTTCGCTTTCTCTTCCTGTTGTTGTTGGGGATCCGGTGAGGACTGCGCGGTGGCCGTTTGACTGGTAGCATCTTGTGCGCTTGCGAATCCAGTGGATGCCAGCAGGATCAGAAACGGAGCGATCTTCTTAATCAACATATTATTCTTACCTCGAAAAAACTATTGGAGAGCGGCTGTGTCTGAATGCTTTAGACGATTATACAGACGATTTGGTTACCTAAACGTCTGGAGAGACGCCACTAATGTATCAGACGCATTTACTTGACGGTACTCATGAGGTAACTTTGGCTCTCTCGCAGGCTCTAGCTTTTTGGATATGGAGACAATTAAATGGAGCAAAGAAGCGTAACGCATCATCGCTGGCACGATATCCCGAGGGAAGAATTATCAGAAACGCTTGCGCGGAAGCTGATCACCGGCGATCGTATGATGCTGGCCCACGTCTATCTCAAGAAGGGCGCGATTGTGCCGCGTCATTCGCATGAGAACGAGCAGATTACTTACATTCTCGAAGGCGGCTTGCGCTTTTGGATTGGCGCGGATGAATCCCAAGTCATTGATGTGCTCGCGGGAGAAGTGTTGCTGATACCATCGCACGTTCCGCACAAAGCGGAAGCCCTCGAAGATACGCTCGACGTCGATATCTTCAGTCCGCCGCGACAGGATTGGTTGGACAAGACAGATGACTATCTGCGGCAGAAGTAGGTGTCCGACAAACTTCAGTTTGTCGCTCGTCTCATTTAAAGGAATCTTCACTCGACAAACTGAAGTTTGTCGGACACAGGCATG
>QHXE01000198.1 GCA_003222835.1 Acidobacteriota bacterium
GGCGCCGGAACCGCTTCAAATCACCGAGCAGGAAGCTCTGGCGACTTCTGGCGCCGACAGCGTCTATTACGCGACGCGCCTGCGCGGAGCCTCGAACGAGAAGGCCCGACACGAACTCAATTTCCGTCCGCGTCCGCTCGAGTGGCTCCAAACACGAGCGGTCCCGGCCTAAGTGAATGAACGAAAAATCGCTTACCTACCCGCGAGAGCTGCCTAGCGGCAACTCTCGCTGCAGCAGGTTACCACCGGCAACACCCATGCACCCTGCGTCATTATTGGCGAGCGCATGGCAGAAATTCTGAAGAACTGAGCCTTCGCCAAAGGCTTCTCACAGAGGACGGATGTTGAAGATTCAGAGGTCATCGAACGGAGAGGTGATTTTCAGGCTTTCCGGTCGATTGAATGAAGAGCAAGTTGCCGAGATGGAAACGCTTTTGAGGTCCGAAGCTGCCACTCGGGAGATTGTTCTGGATTTGCAAGACCTGACCTTGGTAGATCGTGACGCAGTCAGGTTTCTTGAGAGGTGTGAAGCGGCCAGCATCAAGCTCAAGAATTGTCCAGCTTACATCCGCGAGTGGATCAGGAGAGAACGAGGCGCGAGGTAGCACTTAAGTAGTGCCTCGGGCGTGAGCGTCGAAAGCATAGCGGACAAACCAAAAGGAGTAATGAATGCCGGCACAATCAAGCTGGGCAAGTGAAGCGCCCCCAGTCAACCGTACGGCATCCCTTGAAATCCAGGATGCAGACTCGGCGACGGACGCGCTCGACACCAACGAATTCTGCGGCAGCGGATTACCAAGCATCATCGGTAACAGCGCTGCGCTGCGAGGCGCGCTCGCAATGGTGCGGATTGTGGCCCCGACCGACGCCACGGTGCTGATCAACGGAGAGACAGGAACTGGCAAGGAACTGATTGCGCAAGCCATTCACAACTGCAGCAAGCGATCGAATGGCCCCTTTGTGAAAGTAAATTGCGCCGCCATTCCTGCAGGTTTGCTTGAAAGCGAGTTGTTCGGGCACGAGCGTGGCGCATACACCGGGGCGGTCACCCGCAGTATTGGGCGGTTCGAGCGAGCTAACCGAGGTACGTTGTTCTTGGACGAGATCGGGGACCTCCCGCTGGAGTTGCAGCCCAAGCTTCTTCGCGTCATGCAGGAAAGAGAGTTTGAGCGTCTAGGCAGCGCTGCCACGATTCACACCGATGTGCGCGTGATCTGCGCCACACATCGGAATCTTGTCGAGATGATCAACGAACGTCAATTCCGCGCCGATCTCTTCTATCGGCTCGGCGTGTTCCCCATTGAACTACCACCGTTGCGGGATCGTCATGAGGATATCCGTTTGTTAGCTCACCATTTTGCAATGGACTTCGCTACTCGCATGCACAAGCGAATCACGGGCATTTCGGAGGAATTCATGAAGGCTCTTGTGCGGCATTCATGGCCAGGCAACGCTCGGGAACTGCAGAACGTGATTGAACGCTCGGTAATTCTATCGACCAGTGCTGTGTTGAGCGGTTCGTTGCCGGAGCTTCCCCGACCGAAACAGGATGGCTCGAAGTGGTCGAAGATATCCATGCCCGTCACCTTGTTGGATGGACAAATATCGCACATTCTTCAGACGCTCCAAGAAACGAAGGGTGTGATCGGGGGTCGGAACGGCGCTGCCGTCCGGCTGGGCATGGCCCGGACGACGTTGATCTACAGAATGAAGCGGCTGGGTATCACGGCATTGTCACCAAGACGTGGAGTGTCTATTTAAGGGGCCTAGTCTTGACAACTTCCAACGGACAAATTTCTGCAACCGCTACGACACGGTAGCGTTTCTTATGCAACAAAAAGGAGAGCCTGCGATGAAAGCTCGTATTGACTATGCGAATGTTCCGGAAGCGCTCCGCGAGATGTATCAACTGGAGCATTACATCCACAACTCAGGCCTGGAGGAATCGCTGGTCCACCTGGTGAAGATGCGCGCCTCGCAGATCAATGGGTGTGCGTATTGCCTCGATCTGCATTCGAAAGACGCCCGCGCCCTCGGCGAGACCGAGCAGAGACTCTACGTGCTCGACGCGTGGGAGGAGGCGCCGTTTTACTCCGAGCGCGAACGCGCGGCGCTCGCGCTTACTGACGCCGTCACCCGGATCACGGAGGGCCATGTGCCCGACGCGGTCTTCGAGCGCGCACGAGCGCACTTCAACGAACAGGAACTAACTGCGCTGGTGTTTACCCTGACCACCATCAACGCCTGGAACCGCCTTGCTATCACGATGCGTACTGAGGTGGGCAAGTATCAACCGAAGGCGCGCCCGGTGTCCCAAACCGCTTAGAACCAGCGGCGGTTCGCCGCCGCTTGATAATTTCTCTATAGGAATATCTTTCGAGCGCAAAGGTAAGAGGAGATCCGGATGCAGTCAGCGAGATGTTGCTTTGTGATCCTCCTGCGCCATGGTTTGGCGCAAAAGAATCTTCACGCAGGGGGGCGCCGGATAAGTAATCCCAATAGAGCCGCTCGCGAGGCCAACTGGCCGAGTCTAAGCGCCCATCGTCTATCTAAAGATTGTCTATCTA